>NZ_JBSHAO010000035.1:0-23097 GCF_053611545.1 Streptomyces sp. NPDC054796
CCACCCCCCAGGTCATCCGTGCGACAGGGGGCAAAAGTCATGCCGGGCCCGGAGGCCAGCGGCCCTCTTACAGGACCACGAAAAACATAACGGGGGGTTCCGATTTTTGCGCCGTTGCGCGTGGTGCGGGGCCCCGGCGCGGGTCCGGTCCGGGGAGCGGGACGGGGCGGCGAGGGGCGGGGGCGGATCGCTAAGCTGCGAAACATGAGCGCTTCGCAGAACTCGCCCGTCATCGAGACCGCCCACCGCGCGAAGGCCGCCGCCGCGAGCCTCGCGCCGCTGCCCCGTACCGCACGGGACACCGCCCTGCTCGCGGTCGCGGACGCGCTCACCGCCCGCACGGAAGAGATCGTCGCCGCGAACGCGAAGGACGTCGCCAAGGCCCGCGCCGCCGGCACGGCGGACGGCATCGTGGACCGCCTCACGCTCACCCCGGAGCGGATCGGGGCCATCGCCTCGGATGTGCGCGACGTCGTCGCGCTGCCCGATCCCGTCGGCGAGGTCGTCCGCGGTTCGACGCTCCCCAACGGACTGGACCTGCGCCAGATCCGCGTCCCGCTCGGCGTGGTCGGCATCATCTACGAGGCCCGCCCCAACGTCACCGTCGACGCGGCGGCGCTCTGCCTCAAGTCCGGCAACGCGGTGCTGCTGCGCGGCTCGTCGTCCGCGTACGCCTCCAACACGGCGCTGGTCGGCGTGCTGCGCGACGCCGTCGAGAGCGTGGGGCTGCCCGCCGACGCGGTGCAGCTCGTGCCGGGCGAGAGCCGCGAGAGCGTCAAGGAGCTGATGCGGGCGCGCGGCCTCGTCGACGTGCTGATCCCGCGCGGTGGCGCGTCCCTCATCAGGACCGTGGTCGAGGAGTCCACGGTCCCCGTGATCGAGACGGGCGTCGGCAACTGCCACGTGTACGTCGACGAGCTGGCCGATCTCGACACCGCCGTCGACATCCTCGTCAACTCCAAGGCCCAGCGCCCCAGCGTCTGCAACGCGGCCGAGACGGTGCTCGTCCACGAGGGCATCGCGGAGGCGTTCCTGCCGCGCGCCGTCGAGGCGCTGGCCAAGGCCGGGGTGACGGTGCACGGCGACGAGGCGTGGCAGCGTGCCGGCGGGGACGTGGTGCCCGCGACTGAGGAGGACTGGGGCACGGAGTACCTCTCGTACGACATCGCCGCGGCCGTCGTGCCCTCGCTGGACGACGCCGTCGCGCACATCAGGAAGTGGACCTCGGGCCACACGGAGGCGATCGTCACCCGTGACACCGACGCGGCCCGCCGCTTCACCGCGCTCGTGGACTCGACGGCCGTGATGGTGAACGCGTCGACGCGGTTCACGGACGGCAGCCAGTTCGGCTTCGGCGCCGAGATCGGCATCTCGACGCAGAAGCTGCACGCGCGCGGCCCGATGGGGCTGCCCGAGCTGACGTCCACCAAGTACGTGGTGACGGGGGACGGGCACATCCGCGGCTGAATTCCGGTTGTCCCTGCCCAAATTGACCGCATAGGTCTACGCTGGGCAGCGTGCCGGACGACGTGGGGGGCCAGCCGTTCCAGGACGGTGAGGAGCCCGAGTTCCACCATGGGGACGCGGACGAGGAGTTCGCCTCCGTGGTGTTCGACGAGGACTTCGTGCGGGCTGCCGAGGTCCACGAACCCACCGCGGCCGAACGGATATTGGCGGCCGCGCAGTCGCACGCCGAGAACGAGCCACCGCGCGGCTTGGAGGACGGCTACGGCTATGGCCGTCGCGGCGCGAAGCGCGAGCCCGGCGCCGAGGCCGACGAAGAGCCGGACGAAGAGGATCTCGACGACGAAGAGGGCCGCTTCGACCGCTCGGACTACGCGGAGTACGCGGACTACGCCGATTTCGGCGACGATCCGGAGGACGACGGCGACGACCCCGAGGGGCGGTACGGCCACCACGGGCACTACGGCCAGTTCGGCCGCCACGGCCGCTTCACCGGGCGCTACGCCCCGTACGCGCACGACTACGGCCCCCACCCTGACCCGGCCTTCGAGCACGGCTCCGACTACGGCTACGCGTACGGGGCGGCCGGGGCGCCCGGCAGGTCACCGCGCCCGTACCGAGGGCACGCGCGCTGGCAGCGCCCTGTCGCCTGGGTGCTCGCCGTGATCATGGGGATAGGCATGGTCGCCCTCGCCTTCAGCGCCGTCTACCGCGGCAACGCCCACCAGCGTCAGGACCCGGCCCCGCCGCCCGCGACGACCGGCGTCGGCACCTCCACGGGCGAGGACCCCGAGACCGGCGCGGACGGTGACGGGAGCGGCGAGGGTGACGGGAGTGGCGAGGGCGGCGTGGCCCCGAAGGCGGAGTTAGAGACGGAGCCGGGCACCGAAGGGCACGGGGACCTCGGTACGGACACCGGTGCCCCGGCGGCTTCGGCCGAACCGCGTTGACGTTCAGGCCCGCCCTCCGGCGTGCCCGCGCCATGAGCAGGGCGTTTACCTGGACGTCCGAGTGTCGAAGAATCAACGAAGTTGTCTCGCACCGGGGCGTTTACGATCGCCCGGCCGGACCTACCCTGTTCTTATGACCGGGCGAGGAGATCCTCCCGAGGGCACACCCGAGGGCGGCGTACCGGGAGGCGACGACGAGTTTCGCGACGAGTACCGTTCCGTCGTCTTTGACGAGACCTTCATCAAAGCTGCGCGCCTTCAGGAGTTCTCCGCGCGGGAGCGCATGGAGGACGAGGAGCACGCCGCCGTGCGCAGCCGCCCGGCGGGGGAGGCGGAGCCCCCGCCGTCGGAGAAGTCCGGCATCGGGGCCTCCAAGCAGGGCATCGTGCTGGTCCTGCTGATCGTCCTGGCCTTCGGCACGGCCATCTACATGGGCATCAGGAACCCGTACCAGACGCCCGCCGCGCCCCCCACCGAACCGATGCGGATCACGCTGCTGCCGCTGGCCCCGCGCGAGAAGGTGCCGGGCGCCAAGCCCGCCGACCTGTACGAGCACAGCCCGGCGGCCCAGTTCCGCACGGGGGCCGACGGGGTGGTCCTGCCACCCGTACGGCGCAGCGCGCACTTCTCGGAGAGCCAGGTGCTCGCGGCGCTGACGCTCGCCAAGGAGTACGTGGTCGAGAGTTCGCTGAACCCTGACGTGCTGACCGGCGGCGCGGTCCGCTCCACGCGGATCATGCTCGACCCCGGGCAGCACGAGCAGTTCGACCAGAGCCTGGAGAGCCCGCGCAGTGACGGGCGGCACGAGGCCACCGGCTGGATGATCCGCTTCGACCCGGCGAAGGTCGCCCTCGCCGATCCACACGTACGGGTGAACGGCACCCTCACCATCCGTGAGTCGGGCCCCAACGCGCTGGAGGTCACCGCCGACCACGCCTTCGTCTACGCACTGCGCCCTGCGGACGCGGGCAAGGGCGACAAGGCGTCGGACGGTGCCTCGCTGTTCACCGTGCGGCGTGAGGTGCGCTTCCACTTCGACCGCGAGGACCTGCGCGACCAGCAGCTCAGCGTCCAGCAGGTGGCCATGCGGGCCGGGCCGCTGCCCTGCTCGGCCGACCCCTCGGACACGCTGAGCCCGCTGCTGGCGGGCGAGCTGGCCAAGGACGACGGCCCCGCGGGGACCGACCCCTACGCACGGGGCCGGTCGACCGCGTCGATGTGCGGGGTGCTGGCGACGAGCGCTCAGCCGAGCCCGGCGAACCCCACCAAGTAGCCCGGGGCGGGTCGGCCCGCTGTTCTGCCGTTACGGGCTTACGGGCTTACGGGCGTGGCGGCTCGTCGGTGCCGTTCGACGAGCCGTTCGCGGAACCGTCGCCGCCGCTGCCACCGGTTCCGCCGCCCCCGCGGGAGCCGCCGGTGAACGTGTCGCGGAGCCTGCCGCCCAGGTCGCCCGCGCCGCCCGCGATGTCGCGGACGAGGCCCATGAGGGGGTCCTTGCTGTTCTTCACGGACTCCGTGTAGTGGCTCGCGGACTGGCGGAAGGAGTCGGTGACGGAGGTGTCCTTGTCGTCCTCGCGCTTGTCGTAGTGCCCGTCCATGATCCGCTGGTAGTCGCGGCTCTCGGCCCACTTCTTCAGCTCGGCGGCCCGCACCGTGGTGAAGGGGTGGCTGCGCGGCAGCACGTTCAGGATCTTGAGCACGGAGTCGCGCAGATCGCCGCCCGCCTCGTACTCCTCGGCCTGCGCGAGGAACGAGTCCACGTTCATCTCGTGCAGGTGGTTGCCGCCCGCCAGCTTCATCAGCCCGCGCATCGAGGCCCGCAGATCCTGGCCCACCAGCAGCCCGGCGCGGTCCGCCGACAGCTCGGACTTGCGGAACCACTCGCGCAGCGCCGTGACGATCGCCATGATCGCGACGTTGCCGAGCGGGATCCACGCGACCTTGAGGGCGAGGTTGGTGAGGAAGAGCAGGATCGTGCGGTAGACCGCGTGGCCCGAGAGCGCGTGCCCGACCTCGTGGCCGATGACCGCGCGCATCTCCTCCTCGTCCAGCAGCTCCACCAGGCCCGTCGTGAGCACGATGATCGGCTCGTCGAGGCCGATGCACATGGCGTTGGGCTTGGGGTCCTGGTTCACGTACATCGGCGGGACCTTCTCCAGGTCCAGGATGTAGCAGGCGTCCCGCAGCATGGCGTTGAGGTGCGCGAACTGCTCGTCGCTGACCCGTACGGAGTCGGAGAGGAAGAGCAGCCGCAGGCTGCGCTCGGGCAGCAGCCCGCTCAGCGCCTTGAAGACGGTGTCAAAGCCGGTCAGCTTGCGCAGCGCGACGAGCGCGGAGCGGTCGGCGGGATGTTCGTACGCCCGGGAGGATATCCCGGGGAAACGGCGTCGCTCGCGGCCGGGCAGCCGCTCGGTGCCGCTGCTGTCGTCGGTCATGGCATCCCCTCATCGCCGGTGTCGGCTCGGTCTCAGCGTAGACGTTCGATTCGGTCCGCTGGTTGCTCCGGAGCGGGCAAGGGGCGGGTGGGGGGCGGGACTTGAGCACGGGGTGCCGGGCCGGACCGCCGGACCGGATCGCCGCGACGGGGGTGTGGCCGAGGGGCGCCGTCCCTATGCTGGACGCCGCCACGGGGGGCGGGGGCAGGGCAGGGCAGGCAGGGACAGCGGAGCAGCGGGGTGGAGCCGTGAGGCCGTACGTCAGACTCGCCGTCAACTCACGCAACGCGCCGGAGGCGGTCGACTCCGCCACGAACGTGCTGCGCCGCAGGCTCGCCGAGCTGGCCGACCAGGGCGGGACCTGGGAGTGCGTGCGCACCGTGCCGCGGCCGGGGGCGCCGGACGCGCTGGGGCCCGTGTCCGACCTGCTGGTGGAGTTCGTCGTCGACGACGAACTCACCCCGAGCGCCGCCCTCGCCGCCTCGTCCTATCTCGTACGGGCCGTCATCGGCCACTTCCGCGCACAGCCCGACCGGAGCCAGTCGGTGACGGTCACGGCGGGTGACGAATCCGTCGAGCTGAGGGCGGAGGGCGTGGCGCCGGAGGAGGCCGGACGGCTCGAAGCACTCATCGCCGAACGGCTGACGAGGCCGGGAGCGAGCCGAGAGTGAACCGTGAGTGAGCCGCGAGCGGGGCGGGAGCGGGCCGGAAGTGAGCCGGGAGCGGGGCGGGGAGTGGGAGGGCAATGGCTGAGTCGGCGTGAGCGGTGTCGGTGCGCACGCTTACGATGTGCCTGCACGGTCAACTGTGCTCACTGTCCGATACCCACGTGGATAGGTCCTGCCGACGATGACTCTTCCCAGCTACGCGCACGACGCTCTCGTCACCCTCGCCTCCGGCGGGGAGGGCGGCGGGCACGGTGGCCAGCACGAGAGCCTCAGCCCCTACCTCACCGGCGGCGGCGCCTTCGTGGCCCTGATGCTGCTCCTCTGGATCACCACCCGCTTCAACCGGGACCGCTGAGCCGCGGCCCCGGCCGCGCGCCGTCACGGCGATCGGTAAGGTCGGCACGCATGGGAGAGCACATAGTGCCCGGAACCGGCAAGCGTCGGCTCGGTGTCATGGGTGGGACCTTCGATCCCATCCACCACGGTCACCTGGTCGCCGCGAGCGAGGTGGCCGCGCAGTTCCATCTCGACGAGGTGGTCTTCGTGCCGACCGGGCAACCGTGGCAGAAGAGCCACAAGCGGGTCTCGCCCGCCGAGGACCGCTATCTGATGACGGTCATCGCGACGGCGTCGAACCCGCAGTTCTCGGTGAGCCGCATCGACATCGACCGCGGCGGCAAGACGTACACGATCGACACACTGCGCGATCTGCGGGCCGACAACCCGGAGACCGATCTCTTCTTCATCACCGGCGCGGACGCGCTGGAACAGATCCTGGGCTGGCGTGACGCCGAGGAACTGTTCGCGCTCGCCCACTTCATCGGCGTCACCAGGCCGGGCCACCCGCTGACGGACCCGGGCCTGCCGGACGGCGGCGTCTCGCTGATCGAGGTGCCCGCGCTGGCCATCTCCTCGACCGACTGCCGGGCACGCGTGGAACGCGGCGATCCGGTCTGGTACCTGGTCCCGGACGGCGTCGTCCGCTACATCAGCAAGCGGGAGCTGTACCGCGAGGGGGGACCGCAGGCGTGAGTGAGCGCTACGGATACGACCCGTACGGCCGGCAGCAGCCTGAGCAGCCGCAGATCCTCGGGTACGACGAGTACGGGCAGCCGATCTACCGGCAGGAGCCGGAGAACGGGTATCCGGGCTACGCGCCGCAGCAGCCCCAGCAGCCCCAGCAGCCCCAGCCGCAGGAACCGTACGGAGGCGGCACGGGTGCCGGTGACTACGGGGCGGCCGGGCAGGGGGCCTACGAGCAGGGCGGCGCGTACGCGCCTGACCCGTACGGCCAGCAGGGGTACGCGTACGACCCGTACGGGCAGCAGCAGCCCCAGCAGGCGCAGCAGCAGACCTACCCGCAGCAGGACTGGGTGCCGCAGCAGTCGCCCGCGCCGGAGCGGGAGCGGTTCCCCGGCGAGGGCTATCAGGGCGAGGGCTACCAGGCCGGCCCCTACGGCGCCCCCCAGCAGGGCGTACCGGGCGCCCGGCTGCCGGGCCAGCGCGACCCCTACGACGCGCCGTACGAACAGCCCCAGCCCCAGGACCCGTACGCCGAGCAGCCGCAGACGCCGGAGGCACAGGGGCAGCCCTCGCGTACCGAGGGCCGGGGCACGGGCGGGGACGACGGGCCGGAGTACCGGACGGAGCAGTTCGCCTTCGTTGAGGAGCAGGCCGAAGAGTCCGAAGACGTCATCGACTGGCTGAAGTTCAGCGAGAGCCGCACCGAGCGCCGCGAGGAGGCCAAGCGCCGCGGACGCAACCGCGTCACGGCCCTGATCGTCGTGCTGGTGCTCGCGGTCGTGGGCGGCGCCGGGTACCTCTGGTACGCGGGCAAGCTCCCCGGGCTCGGCGGTGAAAGCGGCGGCGGAGGCACCTCGGCGGGCCAGCAGCGCGACGTCATCGCCGTCCACCTGCGCTCCACGGACGACAGCGGCAGCTCGACGGCCCTCCTCGTCGACAACGCCGACGCCAAGCGCGGCACCACCGTGCTGCTCCCCAACACCCTCGCCGTCTCCACCGAGGACGGCACCACGACCACCCTCGGCAAGTCCGTCGAGGACGAGGGCGCGGCGCCGACCCGCGAGGCGCTGGGCACGCTGCTCGGCGCCGACATCAAGGGCACCTGGCGGCTGGACACCCCGTATCTGGAGAACCTGGTCGAGCAGGTCGGCGGCATCGCCCTCACCACGGACGCCGCCGTGCCCGGCAAGCGCAAGAGCGACAAGCCGCTGGTCGAGCGAGGCGAGAACCAGGACCTGGACGGGCGCGCCGCCGTCGCCTACTCCACCTACCGCGCGCCCGGCGAGCCCGAGGCCAAGCAGCTCAGCCGCTTCGGCCAGGTCATGCGGGCCACACTGCGCAAGCTCTCCAGCGACCCGAAGTCGGCGACGCGGACCGTCGAGGCCCTGGGCCAGATCCCCGACCCGTCCCTCTCCGAGGGCGAGCTGGGCACGTCGCTGGCCAAGCTGGCCGAGCAGGCGAAGAACGGCGCGTACGAGACCGAGGTGCTCCCCGCCAGGGCGAACGGCACCCTCAGCTCGCAGACCAGCGACGGCCTGGTGAAGCGGGTGCTGGGCGGCACCGTCAAGAACTCGGACCCGGACGCGGCACCCCGCGTCAAGATCACCAACGCCAGCGGCAGCACCACCAAGGACGACGCGGCCTCGGCCGCCATGGTCAACAGCGGCTACACCGTCGTGGACGGCGGCGCCGCCGGAGCCGCCAGGTCCCGCTCGCTGGTCACCTACGGTGACGCGGCACACAAGGCCAAGGCGACGGAGGTCGCCGAGACCCTGGGCCTGCCGGGCTCAGCGGTGCGCGAGGGCGAGGCCGCGGCGAACGCGGATGTGACGGTGGTACTGGGCCGGGACTACAAGGGGTGAGGAAGCGGTGAGGGCGGTCGCGTCAGGCGTGAGACCCTTGATTCTGATACGTACACCTGACCGCCGTTGTCACTGATCCGAAAGCCTTGCCTGTGACCGCTACGGACCGTTCCATCGAGCTGATCAACGCCGCCGCCCAGGCCGCGGCAGACAAGCTCGCGCACGACGTCCTCGCCTATGACGTGAGCGACGTCCTCGCCCTCACCGACGCCTTCCTGCTGGCCTCAGCGCCGAACGACCGGCAGGTCAAGGGCATCGTCGACGAGATCGAGGAGCGCCTGCTCAAGGAGCTGGGCGCCAAGCCCGTGCGCCGCGAGGGCGAGCGCGACGGGCGCTGGGTGCTGCTCGACTTCGTCGACATCGTCGTCCACGTCCAGCACAGCGAGGAGCGGGTCTTCTACGCCCTGGAGCGGCTGTGGAAGGACTGCCCCGAGATCGAGCTCCCCGAAGACGCCAAGGCCACCCGTGGCAAGGGCGCCGAGCACGCCGCGCACTCCGGCCTCCCGGTGGACGGCGCGGACGGCTCGGACGCCGAGAGTGGCGGCGCCGGGGACGCCCGGTGAGCGAGCTGGACAGCCCGGTGACGGTGAACCGCGGCCGCAAGATCGTCCTGTGGCGGCACGGCCAGACGGCGTGGAACCTGGAGCGCCGCTTCCAGGGCTCGACGGACATCGAGCTGACCGAGGAAGGTCTCGGGCAGGCCCGTCGCGCGGCACGGCTGCTGGCGGCGATGAACCCCGACGCGATCATCGCCTCCGATCTGAAGCGCACCGCCGCCACCGCAGCGGAGCTGGCGGCCCTCACCGGTCTCGACGTCACCCACGACGAGGCGCTGCGCGAGACCTACGCGGGCACGTGGCAGGGACTCACGCACGAGGAGATCATCGCCCGCTTCGGCGATCAGTACGCGGCGTGGAAGCGCGGTGAGCCCGTGCGCAGGGGCGGCGGCGAGCTGGAGACGGAGGTCGCCGACCGCGCGGCGCCCGTCGTCGAGCGCGCCGCGGACAAGCTGCCCGAGGGCGGCACCCTGGTCGTGGCCAGCCACGGCGGCACCATCCGCACCACCATCGGCCGCCTGCTGGGCCTGGAGCCGGGCACCTGGGAGGCGCTCGGCGGGCTCACCAACTGCTGCTGGTCGGTGCTGGGCGAGGGTGCGCGGGGCTGGCGCCTGATGGAGCACAACGCGGGCACCCTTCCCGAGCCCGTCCTCGGCGACGACGACTGAGCGGCCGGTGACCCCGGCCCGGATTTCCCATCCGGCCTGGTCACCGGTTAAGATTCATCTCGTTCCACGGCGCGAAACGCCGGGAATGCGGGGCTATAGCTCAGTTGGTAGAGCGCTTGCATGGCATGCAAGAGGTCAGGAGTTCGATTCTCCTTAGCTCCACTTTTCATACCGAGGTTGTTTCCGGGATCCCGTTCAGTCGAGCCGACTGGACGGGATCTTCGTGGTTCTCGGGGTGTTTCGGAGGCCGGCTCAGAAGCGAGCGGCGGGTTTCGGGCTTCGATTGATGTGCCCATGCCAGGAGATGCGCAGGGGGCTGCGCGGGCCTGGCTGTGCCGAGGAGGCGTTGTCGTGTCCCGTCGGACCGGCGACGCGGCCTCGTCACCCCGCCGTGGTGCGGCGGGCGTAGGCGCGGGCGGCGCGGGCGCGGTCGCCGCAGCGGGTGGAGCACCACTGGCGGCGGCCGTGCTTGAGCAGGAAGCGGTTGCAGGGAGGGGAGGCGCAGGCGGTCAGGCGGGCGGCGTCGGGGGATGTGAGCAGGTCGGCGGCGTCGGCGGCGATGACCGCCAGGGCGTGCTCGACGATCGCGGTGGTGGGGTGCGGTGTGGTGCGGCAGGGGCCGGTCTTCTCGTCCCACAGCAGCAGGGACGCGGTCGGGACGCGGGTCATCGCGTCGTTGACCGCCGTGACGGCGGCGGGCAGGGCGGGCTGCCCGGCGACACGGGAGGCCAGTAGCGACCTGACCTGTTCGCGCAGCGAGCGGAGCTGTGTCGCGCATACCTCCGCCAAGCCGGCGTCTGCCGGGGCGAGGTCGTGCCGCGCCAGCCACTGCTCGGCCCGCGCCGGGGTGCCCAGGAGATCGGCCGTGTGCCCGCCGGGCAGTGCGACGGCGCTGTTGGCCAGGGCCAGGGCGGGGTGCTCCGCCTCGCCGGGTGCCGGCGGGAGGGCGGCTTCTTCCGTCACGAACTCTTCCACGCTTCTCATGGTACGGGTTGCGTTCATCCGTGAGGCATGCCTACGGTTGCCTCACGGTTAATACGAACTCTATCCGTGAGGAACTCTTCTCGTGTCTTCCCCGACCTCGCAGACCACCCCGTTCCCTGTCCGCGTCTTCGGCGGCCCGACCGCCCTCTTCGAGTACGGCGGCCTGCGCTTTCTCACCGACCCGACCTTCGACGGCCCGGGCGACCACCCGGCACCGGCCGTCGTGCTGACCAAGACGGCGGCGGCTGACGGCAGCCCGGCCGATCTCGGCCGTGTCGACGCGGTCCTGCTCTCGCACGACGAGCACGCCGACAACCTCGACACCTCCGGCCGGGCCCTGCTCGCCGAGATCCCCCTGACGCTCACCACCCCCGGCGGCGGGGAGCGTCTCGGGGAGACGGCCACCGGCCTCGCCGACTGGCAGTCGGTCGAGCTCGAACGCCGGGACGGCGGGCCCGGCACGGTCACCGTGACCGGCGTGCCCGCCATCCACGGCCCCGGCAAGCGCGAGGAGGTCGAGCCGATCTGCGGCGAGGTCGTCGGATTCGTGCTGACCGGCGAGGGCCTGCCCACCGTCTACGTCAGCGGCGACAACGCCTCCCTCGACGCGGTCAAGGAGATCGCCGAGCGCTTCGCCCCGGTGGACACGGCCCTGCTCTTCGCCGGAGCGCCCCGCTTTCCCGAGGTCTTCGACGGCGGGCTGATCGTGCTGGACAGCGCCCAGGCCGCCCAGGCCGCGAAGATCCTCGACGCCGGCCGCGTGGTACCCGTCCACTACGACAGCTGGGCCCACTTCACCGAGGGCGGCGATGAACTCGTCGCCGCCTTTGCCGCCGCCGGTCTCGCCGACCGCGTCGACTTCGGCGTCCGCGGCTGACCCCACGTACGCCGGGCCCGTACGCCGGACACAGCCGGCCGCCGCTCCCGCCCCGCCCGATCCCGTTCAGTCGACTCGGCTGGACGGGATCTTCGCGTTCGGGACGGCGGGCAGACGGGTCGTACGGCGGTGGGTGCGGCAGTGGTAGTGCGCGTCGATCGCCGCCGCTTCGGGTGGTGAGGGATCGAGGGCGTCGTTGTTGCACCAGGTCAGCAGGGTGTAACGGCCGCCTGGCTTGAGGAGGCGGGCGAACTCGGCGAACGTCTCGTACGGGTCGACGTACATGGTGGTCTCGTTGGTGACCACGTAGTCGAAGGATCCCGTTTCGAAGCCCGTTTCGGCCATGTTGCGGTCGTGGAAGCGCACCGCGTCGGCGCAGCCGTGGCGCTCGGCCTGCTGGCGTGCGAACTCGTTCTGGTAGGCGGAGATGTTGACTCCGTCCACCTGGCAGCCGAACGTCTTGTGGAGCAGGATGGCCGTGCCGCCGCGGCCCGAGCCGCCGTCGAGGACGCGTGCCTGGGCCGGGACCGGCGTCAGGGTCTCGGACAGGGTGGTGACCTGCTGGGTTTCCATGCGGTGCATTTCCGCGTTGACGGCCTGCTCGCGCTCGTCGCCGGTGAGGGTGAGGATCTGGGGGTCGAAGTCGCCGACGGCGAAGTGGTGATGGCAGAAGCCGTCGGTCTCACCGAGTCCGAGGTTGATGGGGTCGTCGCGTTTGTTGTCGTAGTAGTCGAACGCGGCCTGTTCCAGAGGCTTTCGCAGCTGTACGCCGGGGGCGAGGGACAGGGGTTTCCCCTCTCTGCGGGTGGGCGCGTGCGGGGGCCTGACGTGTGCGGGCCCTGGAGCTACCGGTCACTTACGGGCTACGGGCTATGGGCCACGGGCTGCCCGGCTCCGGGCAACCTTCAGGAAACCCAGTACGGGACTGGCCGACCAGCTGTTGCCGCCGCCGGGACGCGTGAACGCGGTGAAAGGGCGAGCCCCGTGGTGCGGCTCCGGACGCCTCCACGGGAATCTCCGTCGGCGGAACCGGGTTACCGCCTCCGACGACCGGGCGGATCACGGTCCACCTGGGAGGCCCAGCACAGGGAGAGAACGGGAGCCGATGAGCCTTCGCCAGTACGAGTACGCCCTGGCCGTCGCCGAGGAGGGCTCGGTGACGGCGGCGGCGGAGCTGCTGCATGTCGCTCAGCCGTCGGTGTCCCAGCAGATCCGCGGCCTGGAGCGGGAGCTCGGCGTGGAGCTGTTCGCGCGCACGCCGACCGGACTGGTGCCCACCGCGGTCGGCCGCGCGTTCCTGCGGGAGGCGGAGGTCGCGGTGAGCGCGTCGCGGCGGGCGCGGGCGACGGCGCGGGCCGGTGCCGAGGAACTGGTCGGCGAGCTGGTGGTCGCGGTGCAGATGGGCTTCGGCACGCGGCAGTTGCCGCGTGCGCTGGGCGCGCTGCGTCGCCGCTTCCCGCGGCTGGAGGTCACCGTCTTCGAGGAGCCCAGCTCCGCCGAGCTGGAGCGGCTGTGCCGCCGGGGCGTGCTGGACCTCGCCCTGATGGCGGCGTGCGAGCGGAGCCCCGACGACGCGCATCACCTCGGCGACGAGGAACTCGTCGTGGTGCTGGGCGCCGGGCACCGGCAGCTCGCCGCCGACCAGGTCGAGCTGCGCGAGCTGGCGGGGGAGCCGTGGGTGAGGTTCGACCGCGACAGCGCGCTCGACGGTGTGCTGCTGAGCGCGCTGCGGGACAACGGGCTGACCCCGGCCACGGCCGCCCGCGTGTCCCAGACGCCGACGGCCGTGCGCTGGGCAGCCCACGGTCTCGGGGTGACGCTCGTCCCGGCCTCCGCCGTGCCCCACGGCCACGAGCACCTTGTCCGCCCGGTGTCCCCGGCAGTGTCCCAGCCCGTCATCGCTGTGCTGCGGCAGGGCGCGGGCCCGGCGGAGACGGCTCTGCTCGAACTCCTGCGTCAGGAGACCTGGTCCGATTCCGCCTCCTTCCCCGCTTCCCTTTCCACTTCCTCCCCCGATTTCTCCTCCGAGCCGGTTCCCTGACGTTCCGAATTCCTTCGTCGTCAGCCCCTGGGGAATTCACCGCCGTCCACGATGAGATTGCTCCCGGTCAGCCAGCTCGCCCGGTCGGAGGCGAGGAACAGCACCGCGTCGGCGATGTCGTCGGGCCGGCCGTCGCGCCCCAGCGGTGTGGTGTCGTCGGCGTTGGTCCGGCCCGGCGCCAGGGCCAGGCGCGCCCACTCCTCCCGCGTCGCCTCGCCGCCGGGGGTGGCGACCCTGCCGGGGCTCACGGTGTTGACCCGGATCCCGAACGGGGCCAGCTCCGAGGCCAGCCCCCGGCTGTAGTTCTCCAGGGCCGCCTTCGCCGTGGTGTAGTGCAGGAACGGCCCCACGGGGGTGAGGACAGCGGCCGAGGAGATGTGCACGATCCTCCCCGAACGCCGCTCCCGCATCCCCGGCGCCAGCAGCGAGTCCAGCCGCACCGACGCCAGGTAGTTCAGGTTCAGCGCGTCCTGCCACTCCTCGTCGGGAATGGCAGCGGAGTCCTTGTACGGCTGTCCCCCGCCCGCGTTGTGGACCAGGACGTCCACCCCGCCGAGCATGTTCCGCGCGGCCGACGCGAGCGCCTCCGCTCCGGCGCGCGTCCGCACGTCGGCCGCTACGAAGGCGGCCCCCTCCGGCACCGTGCTCGTCGCCGACCTGGCGGTCGTGAGCACCTCGGCGCCCGCGTCCAGGAGCTGACGCACGACGGCCGCTCCGATTCCGCGGGAACCGCCCGTGACCAGGGCCCGCTTTCCCGCGAGTTCCCGCTTTTCCGATCCGTTCTCGACAATGGTCATTCCACCGGTCCTCTCGCTCGCATGTGAATCCGCTCGACGGAAGAAGAAATGATGTGCGCGGCGCGCGAATCCTCGGGGAATTCGCGGTGCGCGTCTCGTCGAGCTGTTTCACGGTACGTACGGAAAAGAAGGAGAGGCAAAGACGAAATGTCAGTAGGGGGTATAGGGAACCCCTATGGCATCCCCGGCCCCGCCCGTCCGCCCGCTCCGTGGTGCGCGCACACGAGCCGTCATATCCGTTCGTGGGACGGGGAGTGGGGGAGGCGCTGGGGGCGGTGGGAGCGGAGGGTGGCCGTGCGGGTGCGGCTCTCCGCGTCGGCCGGGGTGTAGACCACGATCCGGGCCTCCGGCATGCCGTGGACGGACAGGGAGACCGAGGTCATCCGAATCTCGCCGACGGCGCGATGGCGGAACGTCTTCACCCTCGGCCCCGGCGGGGCCACGTCCCCGCTCCGCCACAGCCGTGCGAACTCCGGGCTCGCCTCCGACAGTTCTCGTACGAACGACTCCCACGCGGGCTCTCCCACATGCCGCCCGTACGCACCACGCAGCGTGGCCACCATCACCGGCAGCTCCGACTCGCGGAAGACCAGGGGGCCGCGGTCGGCGGGCGCGGTGAAGAGCGACCACAGCGCGTTGCGACGGCCGTCGCGCGTGACATGTTCGCCGAACAGGTCCTCGTAGGCGGGGTTGGTGGCCAACACGTCGCAGCGCGCGTTGTAGATCACGGCGGGGAGCGGGTCCAGGGCGTCGATGATCCCCTGGATCTCCGGGTCCGTCCCGTCCGCCGAGGGCACGGAGCCGGAGCCGGAGCCGGCGCCGGAGCCGGGAGCGGGAAGAAAGGGCACCCCCGCCAGTTGGTAGAGATGCTCGCGCTCGGCCTGTTCCAGGCGGAGGGTGCGCGCGACCGCGTCCAGGACCTGGGCGCTGGCGTTGATGGGACGGCCCTGCTCCAGCCACGTGTACCAGGTGACGCCGACGCCGGACAGCTGCGCGACCTCCTCGCGGCGCAGGCCCGGAGTGCGGCGGCGCAGCCCCGGCGGCATGCCCACGTCGCCCGGGGTGACGCGGGCGCGGCGGCTGCGGAGGAAGGCCGCCAGTTGGGGGCGGCGGCCCGGCTGTCCCGTGGCCCTCGGTGATTCGGTTCCCGCTTCGGTTCCCACGCCCACACCCCCATGCTCCGCTTTGTGCCCCCGCCGTGCCAGGTGCTGTCACTACCAGCACCGAGGGGCACTCACCACCCGTACCGCCCCGGCCCCAGGCTGACGGCCATGACCCAGACCGCTTCGACGCCGCACGCCACGCGCCCGGCACAGACAAGTAAAAGCGACGGCACTGACAACCGGCCCCGCTGGATCCTGATCACCTTGCTCACCGGGCAGTTCATGGCGCTGCTCGACGTCTTCATCGTCAACGTCGCCGCGCCCACCCTCCGCGCCGAGCTGCACACCACGGGCGCCGGGCTCCAGTTGATCGTGACCGGATACACCATCAGCTATGCCGTTCTGCTGATCACCGGGGCCAGGCTGGGCGCCGGATTCGGTCACGGCCGCGTCTTCCTGATCGGTCTCGCGCTCTTCGCCGCCACGTCGCTCGCCTGCGGACTCGCCGCTGACGCGGGCCAGTTGACCATCTTCCGGTTGCTCCAGGGCGCGGCTTCCGCCGTGATGATGCCGCAGGTGCTGAGCCTCATCCAGCGCACCTTCACGGGCCCCGCGCGTGCGCGGGCGCTGGGCGCCTTCTCGGGTGTGCTCGCCGTCGGCGCCGCTTCGGGGCAGATCCTGGGCGGAGTGCTGGTCTCCGCCGACCTGTTCGGCACGGGCTGGCGGCCCGCCTTCCTCGTCAACGTGCCGATCGGCGTGGCGCTGCTCGCGCTGGGCGCGCGCGTGCTGCCGCGCGAGGAGCACGCGGCCCGTGACGCCGGACGGGCCCGCGGCACCGGGCAGGCTCGCGACGCCGGACGGGCCCGCGGTCTCGACCTCGCGGGACTGCTGCTGCTCGCCGCCGCCGTCTGCCTCTTCACCGTTCCGCTCGTCCTCGGCCAGGAGCACGGCTGGCCCCTGTGGTGCTTCGTCTCGCTCGCCCTCAGCGCCGTGCTGCTCGGCGTCTTCGCCCTCCACGAGAGGCGCCTCGCCCGGCGCGGTGGCGCCCCGCTGATCTCCCCGAGGGTGCTGCGCGCTCCCCGTATGCCACTGGCGGTGCTGTGCGTCGGGCTGGTGATGGCGCTGAACTCGGGCTTCCTTTTCGCCCTCTCTCTGCACCTCCAGGCCGGGCTCGGCTACAGCGCGCTGCGCACGGGACTGGTTTTCGTACCGACGGCGCTCGCTTTCGGGGCCGTCGGGCTCACCTGGCAGCGGCTCCCCGCGCGCGCTCTGCGTGCGGTTGTGCCGGGCGGACTGCTGTTCGCCGGGGCCGCGTTCGTGGCCATCGGGGCGCTGCTACGGGGCGGGGGCGACGGCGGCCCCTGGCTCCTCGTGGCCTTCGTGGCGCTCGGCGCGGGCCTCGGCTTCGGCTACAACCCGGCCCTGACCGGCGGCCTCGCGTCCGTACGCAAACCGGACGCCGCCGAGGCCAGCGGGCTGCTGACCACGACGAGCCAGCTCGGCATGCTCACCGGGGTCGCCACTTTCGGCACGCTGTTTCTGGACAGGCTGGAGGCCGAGGGTTCTTCGGCTTCCGCCCTGTGGACGACCGCACTCGTACTGGCGGTCACGGCCGTGGCCGGGGCATTCGCGGGCGTACTCGGCCGAGATCGTCGACCGGGACTCCTGTGATGTGGAAGAACGTGGCAGAATCGTGACGGCTGGAAGGGGGCAGCCCGAGGGGAGGGACGTGTGCGATGTCGGCGAGTGTCCTCGTTGAGGACGACAAGCGGACTTCACACCTGCGTACACGCTCACCGGCCTTCCCCGGTGCGACCCGGACCCTCCAGTGCCCGACCTGCGGATCAGCGAACGTCGCCCAGGTGCTCGGCGACAATGGAGGAGTTTCCTACGTGTGCACGGCCTGCGGCCACAGCTGGAGCTGATGACTGATGGGTGCGCACAGCCGGAAATGCGACTGGTGCGGGAGCGGTACGCCCATCGTCCGCGACATGGAGCCGGTCAACCCCGCGTTCCAGTACTGGTGTGAGGAGTGCGCCAGGGCGCTGATCATAAAGGGCGACCCGATCGAGACGTACCGCGAGCTGGACGGCGAACCCATCTACGGGCGCCTGCTCGACGAGCACTGCACGCTGAAGCGCTTCTACTCCTTCGCCACGGCCTGATCCGGCACGGTCCGTCCCGGCGCGCTCTGCCCCGGCACGCCCTGTCCGGGCACGGTCTGACTGTTCCGTCCACTGGCCGGCGACCGGCCCGGCCCCTCGCCAGGTTCGTACGGCGCGGGCTTGCGCAGCGCCCGTAGCGCGACGGCCGCCGTCAGCGCCAAGAAGCCCAGCCCCGCCGCCGGATAGACCGCCGACAGCAGCATCTGGGCAGCGCTCTGGCGCAGTTCGGGCGGCACATCGGCGCCCGGGCTGTGCGGCACCCACCACAGCGCGTACGAGCAGAACAGCAGCGCCGCCAGCCCCGTCAGCGCCCACCAGCGCACCTTGCCGCGCCGTACCGCCTCGGCACCCAGCAGCAGCGTGAGCGGCACGCACCACACCCAGTGGTGCGACCACGAGACGGGGCTCACCAGCAGCGCTGTCACGGCGCACGCGAGCGCCGCCCACGCGGGCGCGTGCGGCAGCCTGCGCTGCCCCGCCAGCGCCGCGGCGACGGCGGCGCCCAGCCCGAGCACGCCGACGGCGACCGCGACGGCCAGCCAGGGCAGCCCCGGATCGACGGCGTGCAGCAGCCTCGCCAGCACGCCGCGCAGCGACTGGTTGTCCGTGATCACCGCGTGCCCCACACGGTCCGACTGGAAGACCGCGTCCGTCCAGAACCGTCGCGAGTCGGCGGGCAGCAGCACGGCACCCGCCAGCGCGGTGCCCAGGAAAGCGCCGGTGGCCACCGCCGCCTGCCGGAGCCTGGGGTTCCACAAGCCGCCCAGGCCGCCCGTCTGCCGCACCCGCCGCCACCCCTCCGCGAGCCCGCACAGCGCCAGGAACACCGCGAACAGCGCGGGCGTGAGCTTGATCCCCGCCGCGACGCCGATGCCCACACCGGCCCACCTGTGATCGGTACGGCGCGAGAGGTCCCACAGCACCAGTACGGCGAGGAGCAGGTTGATCTGCCCGTAGCGCAGCGTCGTCCACACCGGCTCGCACCAGACGGCGAACGACGCGAGCAGGAGCGTTGCCGCGGGCCGCGGTACGTACAGCGGCCGGCCGATCAGCCGCAGGGACAGGTGCACGAGCGCCACCAGCAGCGCGAGGTTCCCCGCCGTGGCCAGGACGCGCATGTCGGCGACGCCGAGGAGGGTGAGCGGCATGAAGAGCAGCGCCGCGAAGGGCGGGTAGGTCGTCGGCAGCTCGGCGTGGGTCGCGCGCATCGCGTAGAGGTCCTGGCCGTTGCGCACGGTCCAGCCCTCGGC
This sequence comes from Streptomyces sp. NPDC054796, assembly GCF_053611545.1. Lineage (NCBI taxonomy): Bacteria > Bacillati > Actinomycetota > Actinomycetes > Kitasatosporales > Streptomycetaceae > Streptomyces > Streptomyces sp. NPDC054796. The sequence goes on from NZ_JBSHAO010000035.1 coordinate 18,845, forward strand.
CCGGTAGACCATGAGGTCGATCATCGAGACGTCCGCCGCGCTCTGGGCCAGCCAGAAGGAAGTGAAGGACGCCAGGCAGAGCGTCGCCGCGAGGAGCAGCGGACGCCGCAACAGGTAGGTCTTGACGACCGCCACCGACCCGGTGTCGGCGGTCTGCGGCAGCGTGCTCACGACGTGCGGCTCCAAGGTCGGCGGCGACAGGCACAGGGCGTCGACAGTACCGGTCGGGGTGGGCGGGCCGGGGCGTCGGCCGGAGTGCTGGGCGGGGTGCTGGGCGCGGTGCTGGGCGCGGTGCGCTGGACGGGGTGCCCCGATGTGCCGGTGGTCAGACGTGGAGGGTGGCGGAGAGTGCGGAAGAGCGGAAGGGGAGGGGCCGGGAGACGGCCGGATCCGGAAACCGATTTGGCGGATGCGGGCAGGGGCCGTGTAAGGTTGGCGACGCCGCCGAGGGGAAAACCCCGGCGGACCAGAACATGGGGCTATAGCTCAGTTGGTAGAGCACTTGCATGGCATGCAAGGGGTCAGGAGTTCGAATCTCCTTAGCTCCACGCAGTCGACAGGCGACGTGTGTCCGCGGGAAGCGCGGACGGCGTCGCCTGCTTCGTGTTGTGCTCGGCTTCGCCTCGCGTGGCGGGGGCTTCGCCACCCGCACCCCCCTGGGGCCGGTGGGGGTTCGCGTGGGGGCGTGAGCTTCCTCGCTGACGCTCGGGTCGCCACGCCCCTTGTGCGGGACGTGCGGGGTGTGGGCCCCCTCGCTGACGCTCGGTTCGCCACGCTTGCGGCTCCTGGGGGGCTGTCCGTGGTGCCTTGTGGTGCTCGGTGTCACTTCACGGGTCGGGGGCGTTCTTGTGGGCCGCTGTGGTCCGTGGTGCGCCTCGCTGTGCTCGGGGCGTGAGGGGGGTCACGTTGGTGTGTGGGGGCGTATTGGTGTGCGGGACTACGTGTAGGGGCTTGGTGGGGTTGCGGTACCCTGACCGCATGCGTGCCGTACGCCTTCTGCTTAGCGGGCCGCGCTGATCAGTCCCAGCCTCTTCGGTCGAAGCGATCGACAAGATCGTCTCGGCTGACGGGCCGGAATCGGCGCGGCGTCCCCTCCTGTGCGAGGGGATTTTTCATTTCCGCCTGGCAGAGACGACCGATGGAGCTTTAAGGACGATGAGCGAGACGACGACCGCCGCGGAGACCGCGGCCCCCCATCGCTACACGGCGGCCCTGGCCGCCGACATCGAGGCACGCTGGCAGGACTTCTGGGAGAAGCGCGGCACCTACGAGGCGCCGAACCCGGGCAACGGCGACCTGGGAGGCGAGCCCGAGGAGGCCGCCAAGCCCAAGAAGTTCATCATGGACATGTTCCCGTATCCGTCGGGCGCGGGCCTGCACGTCGGTCACCCGCTGGGCTACATCGCCACCGACGTCTTCGCGCGCTTCCAGCGCATGACCGGGCACAACGTCCTGCACACCCTGGGCTTCGACGCCTTCGGCCTGCCCGCCGAGCAGTACGCCGTACAGACCGGCACGCACCCCAGGACGTCGACCGAGGCCAACATCGTCCAGATGAAGGCCCAGCTCCGCCGCCTGGGTCTGGGCCACGACCAGCGCCGCTCCTTCGCGACGATCGACCCGTCCTACTACAAGTGGACGCAGTGGATCTTCGTCCAGATCTTCAACTCCTGGTACGACCGCGAGGCGGACAAGGCGCGTCCCATCGCGGCCCTGGTCGAGCAGTTCGAGGCGGGCGAGCGGGAGACGCCGGAAGGCTTCGGCCCCTGGAGCGAGCTGGACGAGGCCGGCCGCGCCGAGGTCCTGGGCGAGTACCGCCTGGCCTACGCGTCCGACGCGCCCGTCAACTGGAGCCCCGGCCTGGGCACCGTGCTGGCCAACGAGGAGGTCACCGCCGACGGCCGTTCCGAGCGCGGCAACTTCCCCGTCTTCAAGGCCAAGCTGCGCCAGTGGAACATGCGCATCACCGCCTACGCCGACCGGCTGCTGGACGACCTGGACGCGCTGGACTGGCCCGAGGCCATCAAGCTGCAACAGCGCAACTGGATCGGGCGCAGCGAGGGTGCCCGCATCGACTTCCCCCTGAGCGGCGATGGCGAGAAGAAGATCGAGGTCTTCACCACCCGCCAGGACACCCTGTTCGGCGCCACCTACATGGTGCTGGCCCCCGAGCACCCGCTGGTCGACGGGGTCGTGCCCGACGCGTGGCCCGAGGGCACGCACGAGGTGTGGACCGGCGGCTACGCGACGCCCGCCGAGGCCGTCGCCGCCTACCGCGCGCAGGCCGCCGCCAAGTCGGATGTCGAGCGCCAGGCCGACGCCAAGGAGAAGACCGGCGTCTTCACCGGCGTCTACGCGACAAACCCGGTCAGCGGCGAGCGTGCCCCCGTCTTCATCGCCGACTACGTGCTGATGGGCTACGGCACCGGCGCGATCATGGCCGTCCCGGCGCACGACCACCGGGACTTCGCCTTCGCGCGCGCCTTCGAGCTGCCGATGCGCTGTGTCGTCGAGCCCTCGGACGGGCGCGGTACGGACCCGTCGACGTGGGACGACGCGTTCGTCTCGTACGACGCGAAGATCGTCAACTCCACCTCGCCCGAAGGGCAGGGCGGCGTCGCGCTGGACGGCCTGGACGTGACCGAGGCCAAGGCCCGCACGACGGCCTGGCTGGAGGAGCGCGGCATCGGCGAGGGCACCGTCAACTACCGGCTGCGCGACTGGCTGTTCAGCCGCCAGCGCTACTGGGGCGAGCCCTTCCCGATCGTCTACGACGAGAACGGCGTGGCGCACGCGCTGCCCGAGTCGATGCTGCCCCTGGAGCTGCCCGAGGTCGAGGACTACTCCCCGCGCACCTTCGACCCGGACGACGCCGACACCCAGCCCGAGACCCCGCTGTCGCGCAACGAGGAGTGGGTCAACGTCACCCTGGACCTGGGCGACGGCAAGGGCCCCCGGCGCTTCCGCCGTGAGACCAACACGATGCCCAACTGGGCGGGTTCGTGCTGGTACGAGCTGCGCTACCTGGACCCGCACAACAGCGAGAAGCTGGTCGATCCCGAGGTCGAGCGCTACTGGATGGGTCCGCGCGAGGGCCAGCCGCACGGCGGCGTCGACCTGTACGTGGGCGGCGCCGAGCACGCCGTGCTGCACCTGCTGTACGCGCGCTTCTGGTCGAAGGTGCTGCACGACCTGGGCCACGTCTCCTCGAAGGAGCCGTTCCACAAGCTGTACAACCAGGGCATGATCCAGGCGTACGTCTACCGTGACGCGCGCGGCATCGCCGTACCGGCCGTCGAGGTGGAAGAGCGGGACGGCACGTACTACTACCAGGGCGAGAAGGTCACCCGGCTGCTGGGCAAGATGGGCAAGTCCCTGAAGAACGCCGTCACGCCGGACGAGATCTGCGCCGAGTACGGCGCGGACACACTGCGCCTGTACGAGATGGCCATGGGCCCGCTGGACGTCTCGCGTCCCTGGGACACACGCGCGGTCGTCGGCCAGTACCGGCTGTTGCAGCGGCTGTGGCGCAACGTCGTGGACGAGGCGAGCGGTGAGGTCACCGTCGTCGACGACGCGCCCGACGAGGACACGCTGCGCGCGCTCCACAAGGCGATCGACGGCGTCACCCAGGACATGGCCGGCCTGCGCTTCAACACCGCCATCGCCAAGATCACGGAGCTGAACAACCACGTCACGAAGCTGGACGGCGTGCCCCGCTCGGTGATCGAGCCGCTGCTGCTGCTGATCGCTCCGCTGGCGCCGCACGTCGCCGAGGAGCTGTGGCGGAAGCTGGGCCATGAGGAGAGCCTGGTGCACCACGATTTCCCGGTCGCCGACCCGGCGTACGTGGTGGACGAGACCGTGACCTGCGTCGTCCAGGTCAAGGGCAAGGTCAAGGCCCGCCTGGAGGTCTCGCCCTCGATCTCCGACGCCGATCTGGAGGCCCAGGCGCTGGCCGAGCCCGCGATCGTCAGCGCGCTGGGCGGCGCCGACATCCGCAAGGTGATCGTCCGCGCGCCGAAGCTGGTGAACGTCGTACCGGCGTGAGCGAACCGCGTACCGGCGCGAGTGTCATACGGGTGTAGGAGCGGGCGGATTTTCCCTTACGGGGGGCTTGAGGGGTGGGGGCGGGGGGGGGTGGGGGACACCCCCCCCCCCCCCCCCGCCACACAGGGCCCCGGGAAGCCCCCGACCACCCCGCCGCACGACAACAACAACCCGCCCCCGCCGAGGCGAAACAGCGGGAGGAG
>NZ_JBSHAO010000035.1:23107-89351 GCF_053611545.1 Streptomyces sp. NPDC054796
GTGCTCGGTTCGTGTTTTGTTTTTTTTTTTGTCGTGGTTGGGGGGGGGGTTTTTTTGGCTGGGGGGGGGGGGGGGGGGGCCGCGGGGGTTTCGCGCGCCCCCCCCCCCCCACCCCTGTCCGTTTACGCTGGACAGGAGACGACCCTGGCGGACTGGCGGAACTGACGAAGGAGCGCGCCCGTGGAATTCGTCATCGGTGTACTGGCGCTGTTCTTCGTGCTCTTCGTGGCCCTCGGTGCCTTCGTCACCGTGAAGGCCGTGCGGGCCGTGCAGCGCGGTGTGGAGCGTACGGGCACGCAGGTCCGGCGGACCGTGGACGAGACGGCGCTGCGCGCGAAGGCCGTGCAGCCGGGACCCGTGGGCGAGCTGGCCCGTACGCGCCTGGAGCTGCGCTCCTCCATAGACAACACCCGTCGCGCACTGGAGGCGGGCGCCGAGCGTGACGCGTCGCTGCGTGAGGCGATGGGCCTGCTCGATCGCCTCCAGGAGCACGCCAGGCAGCTCGACGGCGAGCTGCGCCAGCTCATGGACCGCGAACCCGACAAGGAGCGCGTCGCCGAACGGCTCCCCGAGGCCCGCGAACGGGTCGCGCACATCAAGCAGTCGGCCGATTCCCTCCGCTTCGCAGCCCAGGACCGCGCGCGGGAGTACGACGCCGAGGGGCTGTCGGCCCTGCGCGAGCAGATCGAGATCGAGTCGGGCGCGCTGCGGCACTGGCAGCGCCCGGACGAGGAGCGCTCCGCGCTGGGGAAGGGAGACGCGGCGTCCGATGCGCGGTCCTCGGCGGCTTCGGCATCTTCGGCCGGCTCCGATGGCGCGGGTGCGGGGTCTGCCGGGACGGGCTCGGACCCTGCCGGGGCGGGCGCCGACGCGGAGGGTTCCGCTCCGGGGCTTCCGGCCGGGCGCGAGGGCCGGACGGAGGGCCTCGCCGGGCCCGACGGAGGAGCGGCGGGGCAGCAGCGGCAAGGGTTTCCCCACTTCGAGAAGGGCCGTCCTCGGAGCGCTTCCTGAGACGGCGGTAGCCTCCTGTTCATGTCCCGCCATGTCGCGATCGTCACTGATTCCACGGCCTACCTCCCGCCGGCGGCCCTGCGGCGGCACCACATCAACGCTGTCCCACTGACCGTGGTGCTCGGGGACCAGGCACTGGAGGAGGGCACCGAGATCTCGGCCCGCTCGCTGGCCGAGGCCCTGCGCCAGCGCCACGCCGTCACGACGTCCAGGCCGAGCCCGGCGATGTTCGCCGAGGCGTACCGCGCGGCGGCCGAGGCGGGTGCGGACGGCGTCATCTCCCTCCACCTCTCGGCGGAGTTCTCGGGTACGTACGACGCGGCGGTGCTGGCCGCCCGCGAGGCACCGGTACCCGTACGGGTGGTGGACACCGGTGTGGTCGCGATGGCCCTGGGCTTCTGCGCCCTGGCAGCGGCCGAGGCGGCGGAGGCGGGCGGCTCGCTGGACGACGCGGTGGCCGCCGCCGAGAAGCGCGCCGAGGGCACCTCCACCTACTTCTACGTGGACACCCTCGACTATCTGCGCCGGGGCGGCCGCATCGGCGCGGCCCAGGCGCTGCTCGGCTCAGCACTGGCGGTGAAGCCGCTGCTGGAGCTGACGGACGGCCGCATCGGCATGCTGGAGAAGGTCCGCACGGCGACGAGGGCGATCGGCCGCCTGGAGGAGATCGTGGTCGAGCGGGCGGGCGAGGCCCGAGTCGACATCGCCGTCCACCATCTCGCGGCACCGGAACGCGCGGAACAGTTGTCCCAGCGGCTGCGTGACCGCGTTCCGGGGCTGGGCGAGATGCACGTCAGTGAGGTGGGCGCGGTGATCGGCGCCCATACGGGGCCGGGGTTGCTGGGTGCGGTCGTGTCGTTGAGGTGAGTGGGGGCGGGGGCGCTGGGGGTGTGAGGGCCTGGGGGTGTGAGGTGTGCGGGGCGTGTGGAGCGTGTGGGTGACGGAGTTATCCACAACTGGTGGGTTGTCCCCGGGAATTTAGCAAGATCACTGACGCGGCGTGAACGTCTCTACCGTCGGTCGGCATGAGCACCCGATCACGTTCTCCCCGCCTTTCCCGTTCCTCTGCCGGCGCGCCTTCCTCCGCTGTTCCGCGTCCCCGTCCTGCCCCTCGGCGAAGGGTGCGGGGACCGGGCCGTTCGGGGCGCCCTGACTATCCGGCTCCGGGGCGTCGTCCCTCGCGCCTGTCGCGGAGTTCTCCACGGCACCGGGCGCTGCCGGGCGGCAGGGGAGGCCAGAGTGCCCCTGCGGACACGCGGGTGGCCGCGCTCTTCTCGGAGGACGGTGCGCCGAGGGGCGGCGAGGGGAGCGGGCCCGGTGCCGCCGAGACGGTGCTGCCGCGCGAGGTCGCCATTGCGGCGGCGCGCGCTGCCGTGCGGGAGAGCAGGGCCCGGCGTGAGGCGCGGGCCCATGAAACGGGGAGCGGGCGGGCTTCGGACGGGGAGCTGGGGCGGGCTCCCACTGTGGAACGGGACGGGGACGGTACCCAAGGCCGGGTGAGGCCGTCCCAGCCGCCCCTGTGGGAACGGCTGCCGTTATGGCTGCGGTTGCGGTGCGGGGTGGAGCCGAAGACCCTCGCGGCTCTTGTGGTGGTCCTGCTGATCGCCGTCGCCTTCGGAGTGCAGCACTTCTGGGAGGGACGCCCACGGAGTGTGGCCGCGCCCGCAGGCGAGGGAATCCAGGCGCCGTCGGTGGAGGGCGGGAGCGCGGCCGGTCGGCCGAGTCCGGCCGCTTCGGCGATCGCGTCGGGAGGCGCGACGGCGGGTGCGGCGGGCTCAGCGAGCGGAGCGACGGGCAAACGGGTCGTGGTCGATGTCTCGGGCAAGGTCCGCGAGCCGGGTGTCCACAGGCTGCCCGCCGGTTCCCGCGTCGAGGACGCGATCGAGGCCGCCGGAGGAGCCCGGCGGGGCACGGACATGCGGGGGCTGAACCGTGCCCGGCTGCTCGTGGACGGTGAACAGATCGTCGTGGGCGGCGGTTCGCGGGCAGGCGGGGGCGTGGGTGCCGGTTCGAGTCCGGCTCCGGGAAGCACCGGCGCCACCGGAGGGGCGGGCGCGGCGTCCGGCGGCACGGTGAGCCTCAGCACGGCCACGGTCGAACAGCTCGACACGCTTCCCGGCATCGGCCCCGTGCTGGCCCAGCACATCATCGAGTACCGCGATCAGCACGGCGGCTTCACCTCCATCGACCAGCTTCGCGACGTCAACGGCATCGGTGAGCGCCGCTTCGCCGATCTGAAGCCACGGGTGACGCCATGAGCGGGACGGCGGGGGCGGCAGGGGAGGGAAACGGGCCGGGCGCGGTCGGGCCGACGGCCGGGCGGAGCGATGACCGCGGGGACGCCGTGCGCCCTGCCCGCCCAGGGCGCTCCCCGGCACACGCTGCCTCGGGGCACCGGTTGGGAGCCTCGAACCCCCGGAGGGACGGGCCGACGGATCTGCGGCTGGTCCCGGCCGCGCTCGCCGCGTGGGCCGGGGCGGCACTCGGGCTCGGGGCGCCGGGCACGGTGGTGGCGGTCGGCGTGGGCGGGTGCTGTGCGGTCGCCGTCGCGCTGCTGATGTGCGCGCGGGGCGGTCGTCGGCGCGGCGTGCGGCGCGGGCTGTTCGTCGCGGTCACCATGGCACTGCTCAGTGCCGCGGCCGGGGGCGCGGACGCGGCACTGCATGCCGCGGACCTGCGGCGTGGGCCGGTGCCGAGGCTGGCTGAGGGATACGAGATGGCGACGGTCGAGTTGACCGTCACGGGGGACCCGCGACGGGTTCGTCCCAAGGTGCGGGGCGCGCATCAGACGTCGGGGTCGGTCATGTTCCGGGCGGAGGTCACCCGGGTGCTGGTTCCGGGCGGCGGTACGGGCCTGGCGAGTGCGGCGACGTCGACCCCGGCCGGTCCGGTGGCGGAGCGAGACGTGGCGGGTGGCGCTGGGACGCCGGGTGCGACGAACGTGGCGGAGGACGTCCGTACCCCGGTGCTCGTCCTTCTCCAGCCGCCCGACCGCTCCGATCGCCCGTCGGGCCCTGACTCGGGTACGGACACGGATCCTGGTTCGGGCCAGGACACGGGCTCGGACAGGAGCCCGGGGCCGGATTCGGGCTCTGGCCCGGGGCCCGGTCCGGCCTTCGGCCAGGACGCCGGGCCGGTCCTGGGTTCCGGTAAGGAGCAGGCCGGGGCGCGGGTGGCGACGGGCCAGGCGGCTGCGGAGGTGTCCGGGGCGGTCCCGGGGCCGGAAGCGGAGGGCGACCGTGCGGTGGCCTCGGACTGGCTGAGGCTGCTGCCGTCCACGGGATTGCGGGTTTCGGGGCGCCTCGCCGTGCCCATGGAGTCCGGTCCCGGGCAGGACATCGCCGCCGTCCTGCGTCTACGGGAGCCCGGGTCACCCCACGTCGTGCGGGAGCCCTCGGCGGCGCAGCGCATGGCGGGCACGCTCCGCGCTGGCTTGCGCGAGGCGAGCGGTGGCCTGGACGGGGACGCGCGCGGACTGCTTCCGGGGCTGGTCGTCGGGGACACCTCGCGGCTGCCCGCCGACCTCGACGAGGCGTTCCGTGCCACGGACATGACGCACCTCTTGGCGGTAAGCGGAAGCAATCTGACTGTCCTGCTCGTGCTGCTGATCGGCCCGCCGGGCTCGGCGCACTCCGCCGAGCGGCGAGGGCTCGCCCCGCTGTTCGGGCTGTCGCTGCGGACGACGGCGCTGCTCGGCGCCGCGCTCACGCTCGCCTTCGTGGTCGTCTGCCGTCCCGATCCGAGCGTGCTGAGAGCGGCTGCCTGCGGCGCGGTCACGCTGCTCGCGCTGGCGACGGGCCGCCGCCGTTCGCTGCTGCCCGCGCTGGCGGGCGCCGTCCTGCTGCTGGTGCTCCACGACCCGTGGCTCGCCCTCGACTTCGGCTTCCTGCTGTCCGTTCTGGCCACGGCCTCGTTGCTCACGGTCGCGCCGCGCTGGGCGGCGGCGTTGCGCCGCAGGGGGATGCCGGGCCGGATCGCCGAGGCGCTCGCCGCCGCCGCGGCGGCGCAGGTGGCCTGTGCGCCGGTGGTGGCGGTGCTCGCTGCTCACGTGAGCCTGGCCGCAGTTCCGTGCAATCTGCTGGCGGAGTTCGCCGTCGCGCCCGCCACCGTGCTGGGGTTCGCTTCGCTCGCGGCGGCGCCCTGGGCGATGCCGTTGGCGAAGGGACTGTCCTGGCTGGCGAGTTGGCCGACGGAGTGCATCGCCGGTATCGCCCGTGCGGGTGCCGCTCTGCCCGGTGCTGAGATCGCGTGGCCTGGGAGCTGGACGGGTGCGCTGCTGCTGGCGCTGCTCACGATCGCGGTGCTGATGTGCGCGTCCGGGCTGCGGGTGCTGAACCGTCCGTGGCTGTGCGTGGCCTGCGCCCTGCTGCTGTTGCTGGTGGTGTTGCGTCCGACGCCTCTGGTGCGGCCGTTGACGGGCTGGCCCCCGTCGGATTGGCGCATGGTGGTCTGCGACGTGGGACAGGGCGACGCGCTGGTACTGGCCACGGGCGAGGAGGGGACGGCCGTCGTGGTGGACGCGGGGCCCGACCCGGCCACGGTCGACCGGTGTCTGCGCGCGCTCGGCATCACCACCGTGCCGCTGCTCGTGCTCACACACTTCCACGCCGATCACGTGACCGGGGTGCGTGGTGTGCTGCGGGGGAGGGCGGTCGGCGCGATCCAGACGACCACGTTGGAGGAGCCGCCCGAGCAGGTGGAGTCCGTGCGCCGGGCGGCGCGGAAGGCAGGGGTTCCCGTTGTCGCGGCGTCGGCGGGTGAGCGGCGAAGGGCGGGCGGGCTGACGTGGTCCGTGCTCTGGCCCCCGCCCCCGCGACCCGCCTCACCCGCCGTACCAGCTCCGCCCCCGCAGGAAGGCGAGGGCGCCAACGACGCCAGCGTCACCCTTCTCGTCCGCGTGGCCGGACTCAGCGTGCTGCTGCCCGGCGATCTCGAACCGCCCGCGCAGCGGGAACTGCTGGAGGCGCATCCGGCTCTGGGAGCCGTGGATGTGCTCAAGGTCGCTCACCACGGCTCGGCCTACCAGGACCCGTCGCTCCTGAGCCGGTTGAGGCCACGGATCGCGCTCGTGTCGTGCGGTGCCCACAACTCGTACGGGCACCCGTCCCCGCTGACGCTTGCCGCGATCAGGGCGTCGGGCGCGGTCGTGTCGCGTACCGATACGCAGGGCGCGCTGGCGGTGACCGGCGGGAACGGCGACGGCGCCCCGCCGCCCGCGGTGGTGACGGAGCGCGGGACGCCGGGGCGCGGAGGCCGGGGCGGGCGTCTCAGGGCGAGACCTCCTCCAGGGGCCGGTTGGCGGTCTCCTCGGCGAAGAGCGCGGCGACCGCCGCGCCCAGCAGGGCCACGCAGCCCAGCATCGCGAAGACCAGGGAGATGCTGCCGCTCGCGTACACCATCCCGACCAGCACCGGGCCCAGGATCACCCCGAGGCGGTTGAGCGCTCCGCCGACGCTGCTGCCGAGGGCGCGCATCCGGGTCGGATACAGCTCCGGTGTGTAGAGGTAGAGGCAGATGTTGGAGCCGAAGAAGAACACGGCGGAGAGCGAGGTCCAGATGAGCACCTGAAGGGGGGTGCGGGCGCCGAGTACCGCGAGGGTGAGCAGGACGGCGGCGGCTCCCCCGAGGAAGACGGCGACGACCTTGCGCCGTCCCGCGCGGTCCACGGTCAGCGCCACGATCAGACAGCCGAGGAGGCCCGCGCTGGAGGTGACGGTCGAGTAGACGAGGGCGTCCGAGAGGGAGAGGCCGTACTCGCCCTGGTAGATCGTCGGCAGCCAGGAGGTGATGCCGTAGTTGACGAAGTAACCCGTGAACCAGAGGGCGCACACCATGAGGGTGCGGCGGCGGTAGCGGCCGACGAAGAGGCCGCGCAGGCCGGTGGCGGTCAGCTCGGCGGGCGTCGCCACGGCGGAGGGGGCGACGGGGGCGGAGGCGGGGGAGCCCTTGGCCGTGCCGGACGCCGGGGCCGCGCCGGGTTTCTCGTCCGGTGCCGGTTCCGGGGCCGGGGCCGGTGCCGGTTTCTCCGGGACCGGGGGGAGGGGGCGGCCCGTCGCGTGGGCGACCTTGGCCTCGATCTCGGTCATGACGGCGGCGGCCTCCTCCAGGCGCCCGTGGTCGGCGAGCCAGCGGGGCGACTCGGGGACCGCGCGCTGGACGAGGTAGCAGAGCAGCCCGGGGACGGCGGCGATCACGTACATCCACCGCCAGCCCAGCGCTGGCACCACCCAGGCGGCGACGACCGCGCCGACGGTGAGACCGGCGGGGAAGACCAGCTCGTAGAGGAGGACGAAGCGACCGCGCTTGAAACTGCGCGTGATCTCGCTGATGAAGGTGGCGGCCACCGGTACCTCACCGCCGATGGCCAGCCCCTGGACGAAGCGCAGGGCCATGAAGGGGGTGACGGACGAGCAGGCGGCGAGGGCGAGGCTCGCCGCACCCGAGACGCCGACGCACAGCGCGATCACCTTGACCCGCCCGATCCGGTCGGCCAGGCGCCCGGAGAAGAGCGCGCCGATCAGCATGCCGATCGAGCCGACGGTCAGCACCGTGGTCGTGCCGGTGTCGGTGAGGTGCCACTCCTGGCGCAGCTCCGGCATGGCGTAGGCGATGAGGAGCTGGTCGAACGCCTCGAAGAAGGTGACGACGCCGACGACGAGGCGCACCGTGACGTGCCAGCGGGAGACCGGAAGCCGCTCGAAGCGCGCGGCGATGTCGGCACGGGCCGCGAGGCCCGGCGAGGTGTCGATAGTCATCCAGGTGTCCTCCAACTCCGCGCCGGAGGTACGGAGTGGTTCGGGCCGCGTCGGATCGTGACCGCGCGCGGCTGTCGGGGAGAAGCGAGATGCGAGAGACGGATGCGAGAGGGGAGGGCGCGGTCGGGCGGGGGCGCCGTGAGCGGCAGGAAACTTATGCGTAACCGCCAAGCTTCTTAGGGCTTAAGTTGTATCGACTGGGGGGTGGTCGCCGTCAAGAGGTAGGCACGGCAACTTCTTCGCGGAAGGGGTCTTGCCAAGAAATACCTAAGCGCTTAAATTTTTGGCCCTAGCGACACTTCGGTCCATCGTCTGGAGGCTTGGATGCTTCAACTACCCGCCGACGAGGTGCTGGTGGCGGGGCGGTGGCGGCGCGGCGCGGGTGCGCGGACCGAGACCGTCGACCCCGCGACGGGGCGCGTCCTCACCGCCGTGCACGCGGCCTCCGTCGAGGACGTGGACGAGGCCGCCGAGGGTGCTGCCGCCGCCTCCGCCGATCCGGCCTGGCGCGAGCTGCCAGCGCACCTGCGTGCCCGTCTCCTCCACCGGGTCGCCGAGCTGATCGAGCACGAGGCCGAAGCGCTCTCCGCGCTCCAGACCGCCGACACGGGAAAGAGCCGTACGGAAACGCGGGCCCTCGTGCACAGCGCGGCGGGGACCTTCCGCTACACGGCCGCCGCGCTGGAGACCGCGGAGGACGCCGTCACGCCCTCGCGCGGCGCTTACGTCACCGTGAGCCTCCACGAGCCCATCGGCGTCGTCGGCGCCATCACCCCCTGGAACTCGCCCATCGCCAGCGACGCCCAGAAGCTGGCCCCCGCGCTGGCCGCGGGCAACGCCGTGCTGCTCAAACCCGCCGAGTGGACCCCGCTCGTCGCGCTCGCCCTCGGCCGCCTCGTCACCCGGGCGCTGGCGGAGGCGGGGCTTCCGGCCGGGCTGCTCTCCGTGCTGCCCGGCCGGGGCAGCCTCATCGGGGACGCGATCGTGCGGCACCCGCGCGTCGGCAAGGTCACCTTCACCGGCGGCACCACCACGGGCCGCGCCATCGCGCACGCCGCGGCGGAGAAGGTCATGCCCGTGTCGCTGGAGCTGGGCGGCAAATCCCCGACCATCGTCTTCGAGGACGCGGACCTCGAACAGGCCCTCGCGGGCGTCATGTTCGGGATCTTCTCCTCCAGTGGCCAGTCCTGCGTGGCGGGCTCGCGGCTGTTCGTGGCACGTGGGCGGTACGAGGAGTTCGTCGACGAGCTGACGGCCCGTACGCGGAAGCTGAAGGTAGGTCCAGGCACCGACCCCGGTACGCAGGTCGCCCCGCTGGTGCATCACCGGCACCGTGACGCGGTCGCGGGCCATGTCGATCTCGCGCGCGAGGAGGGGGCGCGGGTGCGGTGCGGGGGAGGGGCGCCCGAGGGGGAGGAGTACGAGAAGGGCGCGTACTACCTGCCCACCGTGCTCGACGGGCTGCCCAACTCTGCGCGCGCCTGTCAGGAGGAGATCTTCGGGCCCGTGCTCGTGGCGCTCCCGTTCGACGACGAGGACGACCTCGTCGCCCAGGCCAACGACTCCGTCTACGGCCTCGCCTGCGGCCTGTGGACCCGCGACCACCGCACCGCGTGGCGGGTAGCGCGGCGGATCGAGGCGGGCACGGTCTGGATCAACACGTACAAGCAGTTCAGCATCGCCACGCCCTTCGGCGGCACGAAGGACAGCGGCCTCGGCCGTGAGAAGGGACGCGAGGGCATACGTGCCTATCAGCGTCAGAAGAGCCTGTACTGGGGCGTCGGCGATGCGCCCCTTCCCTGGGCGACGGCGACCACGGCGGCGTCGGCTGCCGGTTGAGGCCCGCGCCTCCACGCCTCCGGCTCCCGTTCCCGTTCCGGTTCCGGTCCGCCCCATACGTCCCTCCCCGACCCGCCCCCGCCATGTTGGAGACAGCGATGCTGCACGAAGCCGCCCCGCACGGGCCCGTCGCCCGGCTGCGCGCACTGCGTTCCGTCGAGCTGCGTACGCCCGCGCTCACCCAGGCCGCCGACTTCTACTCCGAGGTGTGGGGGCTCGAAGTCGTCGAGTCCGACCGGGAGAACGGTGCAAGCTGGCTGCGCGGCACCGGCGACGAGCACCACGTCCTGAGCCTCACCCACGCCTCGCGCAACGGCCTCGGCCGCCTCAGCTTCGCCGTCGCCACCCCCGGCGAGGTGGACGATGCGGGCCGACGGCTCCTCGCCCGCGGCATCCTCCCCGTCACCGAGCCGGGCCCGCTCGACCAGGTGGGCGGCGGCTACGGGCTCCGCTTCACGGACCCCGAGGGCAGGCTGATCGAGCTGAGCGCCGAGGTCGAGGCCGTGGCACCGCGCGGCCGTGACGCGGCGGTGCCCGTCGGTGTCACCCACGCGGTCCTCAACACCACCGACATCGACGCGCTGGTGGCCTTCTACCGCGACGTGCTCGGCCTGCGCGTCTCCGACTGGTCCGAGCACCAGATGGCCTTCCTGCGCTGCAACGCCGACCACCACTGCATCGCCTTCAACCAGGCGGAGTGGGCCTCGCTCAACCACGTGGCCTACGAGATGAGTTCGGTCGACCACTTCATGCGCGGACTCGGCCGTCTCCGGCACCACGGGGTCGTACCGAAGTGGGGGCCGGGGCGGCACGGTCCGGGGAACAACACGTTCTCCTACTTCACCGACCCGGCCGGGCTCGTCTGCGAGTACACCTCGGAGGTCGCCCAGATCGTCGAGGACGCGTGGATCGCGCGCGTGTGGCGGCGGGTTCCCGAGCTGTCCGATCTGTGGGGCACGGCCGGTCCGCCCTCGTCCGAGATCCGCTGCCACATGGCGGGCGAACCCGATCCGGGGCCCTTGGCGGGCTCCCCCGCCGACGTCGCCGACGCCCCGTCCACGGCCGATGAGGAGGTCTCCGCATGACCGCGCCTGTCTCCGCCCCGACGTCCGCGTCCGCGCCCGAGAGGACGGGGGCACGGTCCGTTCGGCGCGTCGGGCTCGTCGGGTGGGGCGCCATCGGGCGCGTCGTCGGGCGTGCCGTGGCCGAGGGCGCGGTGCCCGGAGCCGAGCTGGCCTGCGTCATCGACAATCGCGTGCTCGGCACGGAAGCCCCCGCCCCTCAGCTCGGCTTCGACGAAGCGCTCGCGCACTGCGACCTGATCGTGGAGGCGGCGGGCCAGGCGGTCGTACGGGAGTGGGGCGAGCGCGTGCTGCGCTCCGGCACCGATCTGCTGATCGCCTCCACCGGCGCCCTCACCGACGAGGCCCTCGCCGGTCGGCTGCTGGCCACAGGGCCCGGTCGGGTCTACTTCACCGGTGGCGCCGTCGGCGGTCTCGATCTCCTCCAGGCGGTACGGGAGATGGGCCCGCTCACCGACGTACGGCTGACCACGACCAAGCTGCCCGCCACCCTCGAACAGCCTTGGATGGACGAGGAACTGCTGCACCGCATGCGTACCGCGACCGCGCCCGTCGAGGTCATGAGCGGTACGGCGCGGGACATCCCCGCGAAGTTTCCCAAGTCCACGAACGTCGCCGCCTCCGTCGCGCTCGCGGTCGGGGACCCCGGCCGGGTCCGGGTCACCGTCGTCGCCGACCCGGGCGCCACCCGGACCCGGCACGCCGTCCACGCCTCCGGCGAGCACGGGACGTACCGCTTCGAGGTCGAGCACCTGCCCGACCCGGGCAACCCGGCGACGAGCCAGGTCGTTCCGTACGCCGTGCTGCGCAGCCTGGCCGCGCTCGCCGGAAAGACGGGGCAGATCCTGTGACCGCGTCTGTTTCCGCGTCCGCGTCCGCTTCCGTTTCGGCTTCCGCGTCCGCTTCCGGCGCGCCGTACGACCTCGCGGGGCTGCACGTCGAGCGAGCAGGTGAACGGGGCCCTCTGGTGCTGTGCCTGCACGGGATCGGCTCGTCATCGGCAGCCTTCACCGCGCAACTCGACGGGCTCGGCCACCGCGCCCGGGTCCTCGCCTGGGACGCGCCCGGCTACGGCCGCTCGGCCGACCCCCAGGGGCCCCTGGACCTGGACGGTTACGCCGACACCGCCGCAGCGCTGATCCGCGCGCACAGCGGCGACGCGCACAGCGACAGCACCCACGTGCTCGGCGTCTCCTGGGGCGGCGTCATCGCGCTCCGGCTCGCCACCCGCCACCCCGACCTCGTGGCGGGGCTGATCGTCGCCGACAGCAGCCCGGGCTCCGGTACGGACGAGGCGAAGGCCGCCGCCATGCGCGGGCGCGCCGCCGAGCTGGAGAAGCTGGGGCCCCGCCCCTTCGCCGAGCGCAGGGGGCCGCGGCTGGTGTCACCGGACGCGCCGGCCGAGCTGGTCGGACGGGTCGTGGAGACCATGGCCTCGGCCGTGCGCCTGCCCGGCTACGCGTACGCAGCCGACTCCATGGCCGCGACCGATCTGCGTCCCTCGCTCGCCTCCGTCGCCGCGCCCACCCTCGTCCTGTGCGGGGACCAGGACAGCGTGACGGGTGTCGAGGCGAGCCAGGCCATCTCGGGCGCGGTCCACAAGTCCGCTTACGTGATCGTCAAGGGCGCCGGACACCTCGCCAACCAGGAGCGGCCCGCGGCCTTCAACGACTGGGTCCTGTCCCACCTGCGCATCACAGCGCGCATACCCGAGTGACCCCGTAAGTCCTCGCGAACCGCCCGCTGTTCACCGACACCGACACCGACACGGACACGGACACGGACACGGACACCGAGAACCGAACCCGACACCGAGATCCGAACCCGAAGGAGCGCACCATGCCTCTCACCACCACCGAGTACGACAACGGCGGCGACCTCGCCAAGTACACCGACGGTCTCATCGCCACCAAGGACTCCCGCGAGCCCGACTGGAACACCCTCGCCTTCCAGGCCAAGGCGGGCGACCAGTACCGCAGGGCCCAGATCCGCTACGTCGGCTCCGGCGCCACCGGCAACCACGAGGGCGACAACCGCATCCTGCCCTCGGGCGGCTTCACCTTCTCCAACATGCTGCTGCCGCCCGGCGCCGAGGGCCCCGAGCACACGCACCACGACGTCGAGGAAGCCTTCTTCGTGCTGGAGGGCAAGGTCCGCGTCGGCATCCACCGGGGCGAGGACGAGGCGGAGTACCGCACCCTCGGCTACCGCGACATGATCGTCGTCCCGGCGGGCGTGGCACGCAGCCTCAAGAACGAGGGAGACACCGACGCCCTGTTCTGCGTGATCATCGGTACGCAGAAGCCGCAGGTCCCGACGTACCCCGAGCACTCGCCGATGCACGGCGTGACCCGCGACTGATGACCACCCCGGACACCGGCCAGGGCTCCGCACCGGACACCACCCAGGGCTCCGTGCCGGACGCCGCCCCTGACACCCATGCGGGGCGCTCCCGCGTGGACGGACCCCGCACCGTCGTCGTCACCGGCGCCGGCCGTGGCCTCGGACTGGCCACGGCCCGCCGCGCCGGCGCGGACGGCTTCCGCGTCGTCGTCGCCGAACTGGACGAGGAGCGGGGCGAGAAGGCCGTCGCGCTGCTGCGTTCCGAGGGGACGGAGGCCCACTTCGTACGGGCCGACGTCGCGGACCCCGCCTCCGTCGCGGCCATGGCGGACGAGGCCGCCGCGCTCGGCGGCGGCGCCCTGCACGGCCTCGTGAACAACGCGGGCCTCGCGGACGCGGTCGGCGGCAAGGAGTTCCAGGACATCGGCGTCGACGAGTGGGACCGCATCATGACGGTCAACGCGCGCGGCCCCTGGCTCGTGGCCCGCGCGCTGCTGCCCGCGCTCGTCGCGTCGGGCAGTGGCCGCATCGTCAACCTCGCCTCGGACGCGGCGCTCTACGGTTCGCCACGGCTCGCGCACTACATCGCCTCCAAGGGCGCGGTCATCTCCCTCACCAGGGCGATGGCGCGCGAGACGGGCGACAAGGGCGTCACCGTCAACGCCGTGGCGCCCGGTATCACGGAGGGCGAGTCGACGGAGCGCGTTCCGGCGGAGCGGCACGAGCTGTACCGGCTCAACCGCGCCGTGTCCAGGGCGCAGCGGCCCGATGACCTCACGGGGATGATCGCGTTCCTGCTCGGCGAGGAGTCGCGCTACCTCACGGGCCAGGTCATCGCCGTCAACGGCGGCTTCACCATGCACTGACGGCCTGATCGCCGACGTGCCGACCGTACGGTCGCCCTCCCCGCTCCCCGCCCCGCCCACACCACCCTCCCAAGGAGAAACCGTCATGGACCTCGGCCTCGCCGACCGCACCGTACTCGTCACCGGCGGCAGCTCGGGCGTCGGCCTGGCCACGGTCTCGGCGCTCCTCGGAGAGGGCGCGCGCGTGGCGGCCTGCGGCCGGGACGCGGACCGCCTCGCCAAGGCGGCTGCCGGTCTCGGCGCGGCGCGGGACCGGCTGCTGACGGGGGTGTGCGACGTACGGGACGCGGACGCCGTCCACGCGTTCGCCTCCCGCGTCGGCGCGCACTTCGGCGGGCTGGACGGCCTCGTCAACAACGCGGGCCAGTCGCGCATGAAGGGCCTCGACGACACGACGGAGGCGGACTGGCGCGACGAGCTGGAGCTGAAGTTCGCGGGCGTGCTCAACCCTCTGCACGCCATCCGCGAGCTGCTCCGCGCCTCGGACGCCGCCGCCGTCGTCAACGTCAACGCGGTGCTCGCCAAGCAGCCCGAGCCCCGCCTGATCACCACCAGCGCGGCCCGCGCGGGCATCCTCAACCTCTCCAAGTCCCTCGCCACCGAACTCGCGCGCGACGGCATCCGGGTCAACTCCGTCTGCCTCGGCCTGGTCGACACCGGCCAGTGGGCCCGCCGTTACGCGGCGTCCGGCAGCGCGCTCGGCTACGAGGAGTGGCAGCGCGAGCTTGCCGAGGACCGGGGCATCGCGCTCGGCAGGCTCGGCAGGGCGGAGGAGGTGGCCTACGCGATCGTCGGGCTCCTCTCGCCGCGCGCCTCGTACATCACCGGCACCAGCGTCGACGTCTGCGGCGGCATAGGCCGCGGCATCGCCTGACGACGCACCCCGCCGATCCCACCCCGTCGCCCCGACGACCCCACCGCGCCAGTCCGGCCCGTCGAGCCGGTCCAGCCAGGAGCGTTCACCATGAACCCACAGCAGCCCCCGCCCCCGCCCCCCTCCTCGCCTCCGCCGCCAGGGCGGCCCGCCAACGGCGGGGACCTCCTCGTCGGGCTCCTCCGGTCCCTCGGGATCGATACGGTCTTCGGTATCGTCAGCGTCCACAACCTGCCCCTCGTCGAGGCTGTGGACCGCGAGCTGCGCTTCGTACCGGTACGCCATGAGGCCACGGCGGTCAGCGCGGCCGACGCGTACGGACGGGCGCGCGGCGGCATCGGATGCGCCCTCACCAGCACGGGTACGGGCGCGGGCAACGCCGCCGGGTCGCTGATCGAGGCCCTCAGCTCCGGCGCCAGCGTCCTGCACGTCACCGGGCAGATCGACAGCGAACACCTCGGCCGGGGGCGCGGCTTCATCCACGAGACCAAGGACCAGCTCGGCATGCTGCGCGCGGTCTCGGTCCACGCGGCGACGGTCACCGGCACAGCCGACGCGGCCCGCGTCCTGTGCGGTGCGGCGCGGCACGCGCTGACAGAGCCGGGCGGGCCCGCGAGCGTCGAGTGGCCGATCGACCTCCAGTACGCGCCCCACGACCTCCCCCACGACCTCACGGAACTCCGCGAGCTGGAGGCGCTGCTCGAATCCGCCGGTGACGCCGACTCCACCGAGCGCGGCACCCCCGTCGAACCCGGCACGCCCGTCGAACCCGGCACGCCCGCCGCACCCGCCGCATCCGAGACGCCCGGCGCCCCCGAGCGGCCCCGCGTCCCCGTCGCACGCCCCCGCCCGCTGCCCTGCCCCCTCCCGCGCCCCACCGAGGCCCAGCTCGACGCGGCGGCCGGGCTGCTGGCCTCCGCGCGCCGTCCCCTCGTCTGGGCGGGCGGCGGCGCCACCCGCGCGCGGGCCGAGCTGGCCGCGCTCCTGGAGCGCACCGGCGCCGGGCTGCTGACCAGCAACTCCGGGC
The DNA here is from genome assembly GCF_053611545.1 of Streptomyces sp. NPDC054796. Classification (NCBI taxonomy): domain Bacteria; kingdom Bacillati; phylum Actinomycetota; class Actinomycetes; order Kitasatosporales; family Streptomycetaceae; genus Streptomyces; species Streptomyces sp. NPDC054796. The sequence goes on from NZ_JBSHAO010000035.1 coordinate 38,905, forward strand.
GCGGCAGCGTGCCCGAGGACGACCCGCGCGTGATCGGCAACTTCGCGACGACCCCAGCCGCACGCGCCCTCCTCGCGGACGCCGACGTACTGCTCTCCATCGGCACCCACTTCCGCTCCAACGAGACCGCCGACTACGGCCTCCGCCTCCCCGAGGCGCACATCCAGACCGACATCGACGCCGCCGCGCTCGGCCGCGTCTACCCGGCGGCCCACACCCTGCACGGCCACGCCCCGGACGTCCTCGCCGGACTCCTGGCCAGGCTGGGCCCCCGCGAGGCCGCAGCCCGGATGCCGCGCTCCTCGCCGTCGTCGTCGGAGTGGAGCGCCCGGGTCGCCTCCGTACGCGCCGACGTACGCGCGGCGCTCCGCGACGGCATCGGCCCCCAGGCCGCCGTGTGCGCGGCGCTCCGTGCCGCGCTGCCGCGCGACGCGGTGATCGCGCGGGACGTCACCATCCCGTCCAGCAGTTGGGGCAACCGCCTGCTGGAGATCTACGACCCGCGCGACAACCTCTTCCCGCGCGGCGGCGGCATAGGCCAGGGCCTCGGCATGGGCATCGGCGCGGCGCTGGCCCGCCCCGGCACACCCACCGTCGTCATGGCGGGCGACGGCGGGCTCGCCGTGCACCTCGGCGAACTGCTCACCCTCGCGCAGGCGGCGCCCCGCCTCACCCTCCTCGTCTTCAACGACGGCGGCTACGGCGTGCTGCGCAACATGCAGGACCGCTACTGCGACAGGCGCTCGGGAGTCGATCTGGCCACCCCCGACTTCGCGCTGCTGGCACGGGCGTGCGGCATCCCGTACGCGCGGATCGCGGCCGAGGACGAGGCGGGCCCCGTGCTCGCCGAGGCGACGGCGGCCGACGGACCCGTCCTCGTGGAGGTGGACCTGACGGCGCTGGGGCCCATGAAGACCCCGTTCACCCCGCCCGTCAAGATCCCCGACGCCGCCCGCACCCCCGCTCCGGGACCCGCCCCCGCTCCGGGACCCGCCCCCTCTCCCGAACCCCCGACTCCGACCCCGACCCCGACTCCGACCCCGTGAGGAGGCCGACGCCATGACCACGGCCCGTGAAGAGCAGGAACCGTGCCTCGACCTGCTCGTGCACCGGATGACCTGGGAGGCCGACGGCGTCCTGTCCGTCGAGCTGACCCACCCCGAGGGCAAGCCCCTGCCCGCATGGGAACCCGGAGCGCATCTCGACCTCGTCGCGGGGGAGCACACCCGCCAGTACAGCCTGTGCGGCGACCCGAGGGACAGTGGCAGATACCGGATCGGCGTGCTCGACGAGCCCTCCTCGCGCGGCGGTTCGCGCTACGTGCACACCGCGCTGCGGCCGGGCGCGACGGTCACCGTACGCGGCCCCCGCAACCACTTCCGCATGGTCCCGGCCGAGCGCTACCTCTTCCTCGCGGGCGGCATCGGCATCACCCCGCTCCTGCCCATGGTGCGCGAGGCCGCACGCCAGGGCATCCCGTGGCGGCTCGTGCACGGCGGCCGGTGCCGCGACGCGATGGCCTTCGGCGCGGAACTCGCCTGGCTGGCGCAACAGTCCGGGCCGGCCGAGCCGGCCGGTGAGGTGCTGCTCCACCCTCAGGACGAGCGCGGCCACATCGACCTGGAGGCAGCGCTCACCGGGCTCGACGCGCCGGGCGACGGCACCCTCGTCTACTGCTGCGGCCCCGAACCGCTGCTCGCCGCTGCCGAGGAGCGGTGCGCCGCGCTCGGGATCGCGGACCGGCTGCGCGTGGAGCGGTTCGCCGCACCGGCCGCGCGCCGTGACGGCCGGGACAGCCCCGACGACGAGGGGGGCGCGGACGCGGAGTTCGAGGTGGAGTGCCGCCGCTCGGGCCGCACCGTGCGGGTGGGGAGCGGCACCAGTGTCATCGACGCCGTCGAGAGCGTGGGCGTCTCCGTGCCCAGCTCCTGCCGCGACGGCATCTGCGGCACCTGCGAGACCCGCGTCCTCGACGGCACCCCCGACCACCGCGACTACGTGCTCAGCGAGGCCGAACACGCCTCGGGCGAGTCGATGATGATCTGCGTCTCGCGCTGTTCCTCGGGCCGCCTCGTCCTCGACCTGTGACCCGAACCCCCCGGAACGCGAACCCCCGGAACCCGAACCCGCTGAATCGGAGCCGACGACATGGACACCACGAGCGACCCGAGCGCCCCGCGCTACCTGGAGGTGCACCAGTCCCGCACCCACGAGCCGACCCCGTACGAGTACCGGCTCGCCGCCACCCTCGAAGAGGTCTTCACCACGGTGGGGCACGACCTCGCCTCCGTGGTGAGCGGCCTCAACGCACGTCAGGTCCACGCCCCCGACGGCAACCCCTGGACCGAGCAGACCTTCCGCGACGAGATGCACCGCCTGGGAGCGTGACCCCGATGACCTCAACAAAAGAGACCGCCGAGCACATCTACGCCACAGGGCTGCGCAACCAGTGGCACCCCGTAGTCCCCTCCCACTTCGTCGCGCCGGGCGGCATGCGCCGCGTCACCGCGCTCGGTGAGACGTGGCTGCTCTTCCGCAGGGCCGACGGCACCCTCCACATGCTCGCCGACCGGTGCCCCCACCGGGGCGCGCCGCTCTCGCTGGGCAAGCACCTCGGCGACCGGATCGCCTGCTGGTACCACGGCGTCGAGGTCGACGGCGGTGGCACCGTCACCTCCGTGCCGGGGCTGCCCGGCTGCAACCTGGAGGGCAAGCAGCTCGTCAAGAGCCCGCCCGTGCGCGAGGTGAGCGGCGCGATCCTGGCGTACTTCGGCGACGCACAGCACCCCGAGCCCTGCGAACTGACCCTCCCCGAACCGCTCACGGACCCGGACGTGTCCGCCTTCCTCTGCTACGCGGAGTGGGACGCCCCGTGGCGCTACGGCATGGAGAACCTGCTCGACCCGATGCACGGCGCATTCCTGCACCACGAGTCGCACACGATGTACGACGGGGACACGACGGCCAAGTTCCGCATCCGCGAGACCGACCGCGGCTACTTCTTCGAGAAGACCGACCAGCGCGGCGTCAACTTCGACTGGGTGGAGCTGTGCCGTACGGGAGTGGACTGGGTGGACCTGTCCATCCCGTACCCGCCGTCGGCCGGGCCCGGCGGACCTTTCGGGATCGTCGGCATGATCTGCCCCGTCGACGAGCGGCGCAGCGGCGTCTTCTTCTGGCGCTACCGGCGCGTGGCGGGCTGGGAGCGCGACACCTGGCGCTTCCTCTACCGCACCCTGATCGAGAAACGGCACTGGGAGGTGCTGGAGCAGGACCGCACCATGCTGGAGAGGATGCCGTTCGACGCCGACCAGGCGGAGAACCTCTACCAGCACGATCTGGGCGTCGTACGGCTGCGCCGCCTGTACCGCGCGGAGGCGGAGAAGCAGGCGGCCGCCCTGGCGTGAGGGCACCGGCTCAGCGGCGGGCCGCCCCCCTCACGTCCGGATCCGGGCCCGCCGCCTCCACCGAACCCACCGCCCCCGCCGCCCGTTCCGCCAGTTCCACCTTGCGGATCTTGCCGGTGGTGGTCAGCGGGAAGCCGTCGACCAGCTCGATCACCGGCACCTTGTAGACCGCCATGTTCTCCCGCGCCCACGCCCGCAGCCCCTCCGCCGTGACGGCGGCACCGGCCCGGACCCGGACGAAGGCGTACGGCGACTGGCCGCGCTCCGCGTCCTCGACGGCGACGACAGCGGCGGCCACCACGTCCTCGTGCTGCCCCAGCAGCGCCTCGACCTCGGACGGGAAGACGCTCATCCCGCTGACCTTGATCATGTCCTTCGCGCGCCCGAGGTAGTGCAGACAGCCGTCCTCGTCCAGCATCCCGATGTCCCCGGTGTGCAGCCACCCGTCGCGCAGCGCGAGCGCGGTGGCCTCGGGCTGCCGCCAGTAGCCGGTCAGCAGCGAGGGGCCGCGCAGCACGATCTCGCCCTGCTCGCCCAGCGGGAGGGGCTCGCCCGTGCCGAAGCCGACGACCATGATGTCGGTGCCGGGGACGGGCAGCCCGCAGAAGACGGGCTCCGTGCGCAGATCGCGGTCGTCGTCCTGGAAGCCGAGGGTGAGGGTGTCGCTGGTGTGCGTCTCGGTCATCCCGTACGACGCCTCGCGCAGCACGCTCCCCTCGCCCACCGCCTCCCGCCACCGGCGCCGCAGCTCCGGGGTGAGCTTGCGGATGAAGGAGATGACGGTCGGCCCTGTGAGGCTGGACAGGTCGCGTTCCGCGAACGCGGGGTGGTCCAGCAGCTCCTGGTAGTTCTCGACGGTGCCGGTGAGCACGGAGACGCCGTAGCGCTCGACGCCCAGCAGCACCGCCTCCGGGTCCCAGCGCGAGAGCAGCACGCTCGTGCCGCCGCTGACGAGCGGGGCGAGGATGCCCAGATTCTCGCCCGCGATCCAGAACACCGGCAGATAGCAGAGCACGTTCAGCGGCTCGCCGTCCGCGCATCCGGAGCCCGCCCAGACGGCGGCGGCCGTGTAGAGCATGTGGCGCTGCGTGTGCTCGCAGCCCTTGGGCAGTCCGGTGGTGCCGCCCGTGTAGTTGAGCGCGGCCAGCGCGTCGAGGTCGTCCGCCGTACGCCCCAGCCGAGGATGCGCCAGCGCCTGCGCCCAGCGCGACGGAACCGGCGCCACCGTCCCCTCGGAGGGCTGCGGCGGCAGCGGAAGCGTCGGTTCGACGGGGAGGGCTTCGGCGAGTGAGGTGACCAGGACCTCCCGTACGGGCGTCTGCGCGCGCACCTCCAGCAGCGCGGGCGCCAGCGTGTCCAGGGTGATCACCACGCCGGGCGCCGCGTCCCGCAGTTCGTGCCGCAGCTCGGCGGCGCGGAAGAGCGGGTTGACGGGGACGTGCACCGCGCCGAGCCGCAGCACGGCGAGGAACGCCACGAGGAACTGCGGGCAGTTGGGCAGATGCACCCCCACCCGGTCGCCGGGCCCGACACCCGCGCTCTCCAGCCGGCCCGCGAGCCTGTCGGACGCCTCGTCCAGTTCGGCGTAGCTGGTCTCGGCACCGTAGAAGACGACGGCGGCACGGTCGGGGTCGCGGGCCGCCCAGTGCGCGACGTGGGCGGGGAGCGACAGCTCGCCCAGCGGGTAGCGGGGCCGGTCGGGGAGGACGTCGGGGCGTATCCGGTCCTGGCGACGGCGCAGTTCGGTCAGATACTCCTCAACCGCGGGCTGATCCTGGGTCATCGGCATCGGGCGGCTCGCTCTCGGCTCGGGCTCGTGGCGTGACAGTGCCTGACGTGACGGTTCCTGGTGCGGCGGTTCCTTGCGCGGCGGTGTCCTCCGTGACCCGGAGCAGGTGCAGGTACATCGTCGTGACGTCCCGCACGGCGGCCTCGTACGCGCCCGGGTCCTCCGCGACCAGGCGCGCGCTCTGGGTGGACATGGCGCCCACGGCGCGCGCCAGTGCCAGGGGCTCCACGACCGGGTCGGCGAGACCCGCCTCGGCCAGCCGCCGCACGTACTTCGCGTGCCGGTGCAGCGGGCGGCGGTGGATCTCGGACCACAGCCGGGCCACCTCCTCGTCGGCGAGCGCCTGCTGCTCGAAGAGCGCGAGCAGCGGCAGGTGCGCGGCGTAGGCGGCGATGAAGGCGCCGACGGAGTCGCGGGCCACCGCGTGCGGGTCGTCCGGATCGGTCCCTGGCACCTCCTGCGCCGCGAGGAAGGCGTCCCGCACCCGCCCCGCGAGCACCCGGAAGACCTCGGCCTTCGAGGCGAAGTAGACGTAGAAGCCCGCGCGGGAGACGTCGGCCTCGGCCGCGATGTCGGCGACCGTCGTACGCCCGTAGCCGCGCCGCGCGAAGACCCGCTCGGCCGCCTCCAGGAGGAGGGCCCGGGTGTGCGCCTCCGTACGGTCGCGTTCCGTCCTCGCCGCCCACGGCTGCCGTGCCTGCCGCGTCTGCCGTGTCTGCCGTGTCTGCTGTGCCGCCTGGGCTTGCGCCTGCCGCTGTCGTGGTGCCACGTCGCGAGCATATTGACGTTGACGCCAGTGTCAATGACGATGGCGGCGCCAACACCGCGCCGTGGAGGGACTCATGGGAGAACCGGCCGTGCTCGTCGCCAACCGCGGGGCCGCCGCCGTACGGGTGCTGCGCGCCGCAGCCGAGGCGGGCATGCGCACCGTCGCCGTCCACACCCCCGACGAGGCGGGAGCGCCGCACACGCGGCTCGCCGACGAGGCGCACCCGCTCACCTCCGAGGGCGCACGCGGCTACCTCGACATCGACGCACTGCTCGGCATCGCCCGCCGCACCGGCTGCGATCTCGTCCACCCCGGCTGGGGCTTCCTCAGCGAGAGCGCCGACTTCGCCAGGCGCTGCGCCGCCGACGGGCTGACGTTCGTCGGGCCGCGCCCCGAGGTGCTGGACCTCCTCGGCGACAAGGGCCGTGCCCGCGCGCTCGCCGCTGAGCTGGGCGTTCCCGTGCTGCCCGGCACCACGGGCGCCACCACCCTGGACGAGGCCCGCGCCTTCCTGGAGGGGCTGGGCCCGGACGGCGCGCTGATGGTGAAGGCGCTGGCCGGAGGCGGCGGCCGGGGCATGCGCCAGGTACGCGCCGGGCACGGGCCCGACGAGCCCGAGGCGTCACCCGAGGGCGGCGGGCCCGACGCGTCAACGCCGAGCGGGCCCGACGCGCTCGCCGAGGCGTGGGAACGCTGCGCCTCCGAAGCTCTCCAGTCCTTCGGACGCGGCGAGCTGTACGTCGAGCGACTGCTCACCGGGGCCCGGCACATCGAGGTCCAGATCGCCGGGGACGCGCAAGGCGCGGTCACCCACCTGTGGGAGCGCGATTGCAGCGTCCAGCGGCGCCACCAGAAGCTCATCGAGATCGCGCCGGCGCCCGCGCTGGACGGGGAACTGCGCGGGCAACTGCTGGACGCCGCCGTACGGATGGCCTCCGCCGTGGGCTGCACCGGACTCGGCACCATCGAATTCCTCGTCGCCGACGGCACGTTCCACTTCATGGAGGCCAACCCCAGGCTCCAGGTCGAGCACACCGTCACGGAGGAGATCACCGGACTCGACCTCGTGGCCCTCCAGTTCGCGCTGGCCGCGGGCGAAGACCTCGCCGGGCTCGGCCTGGACACGCCGCCGCGCCCGCGCGGATACGCACTCCAGGCGCGGGTCAACGCCGCGTCGACGGGCACCCTCACCCGCTTCGAGCCGCCCGCGGGGCCCGGGGTGCGGGTGGACAGCGCTGTGCGCGCGGGCGGCGAGGTCGGCACGGCCTACGATCCGCTTCTCGCCAAGCTCGTCGTGCGCGCCCCCGGCTTCGGCACGGCGGCGGAACGGGCGCGGCGCGCGCTCGCGGAGTTCCGCATCGAGGGCGTCCGCACCTCCGCACCCCTGCTCGGCGCGCTCCTCGCCGACCCCGGCTTCCTCGCGGGCGGCACCGACACGTCCTTCGCCGACCGCTTCCCGGAGCCCGCACCCGAAACGGACTCCGGCGCTCCCACCGAACCCCTGAACGGCATCCCCGCCGAAACCCCCGACGGCACCCGCGCAGCCCTCGCCCCCATGAGCGGCACCGTCGTCTCCCTGGACGCGGCGCCGGGCGACACCGTACGGGCCGGGCAGCAGCTCGCCGTCCTCGAAGCGATGAAGATGGAACACGTGGTGCGGGCCCCGGCCGCCGGAACCGTGCGCGCCGTGCCCGTCGCCGTCGGGGACACCCTCGCCGAGGGCCGCCCCATGCTGCTCCTCGACCCCGCCGAGGGCGACACCGCGACGCAGGCCCCCGCCGAGGAGGCCGACCCCGACGCCGTGCGCGCCGACCTCGCCGAGGTACGCGCCCGCCACGCGGTCGGGCTCGACGCCGCGCGCCCCGAAGCCGTCGCCGCGCGCAGGAAGCGCGGCCGTCGCACGGCCCGCGAGAACCTCGCCGACCTGTGCGACGAGGGCAGCTTCACCGAGTACGGCGCCCTCGCGCTCGCCGCGCAACGCCGCCGTCGCAGCCTGGAGGAACTGATCGCGCAGACTCCGGGCGACGGTATGGTCGCCGGGACGTGCACCGTCAACGCGGACACCGTAGGACCCGGACGCGCCGACTGCGTGGCCCTGACGTACGACTACACGGTCCTCGCCGGAACCCAGGGCCATATGAACCACCGCAAGACCGACCGGATGCTGGAGATCGCCGAGCGCCGCCGCGCCCCCGTGGTGCTGTTCGCCGAGGGCGGCGGAGGCCGTCCAGGGGACACGGACTCCCCGTCCGTCGCCGGGCTCGACGTCGGCACGTTCCGGCAGATGGGGCGGCTCAGCGGCCTCGTCCCCCTCGTCGGCGTCGCCTCCGGCTACTGCTTCGCGGGCAACGCGGCGCTGCTCGGCTGCTGCGACGTGGTGATCGCGACGCCCGAGGCCAGCATCGGCATGGGCGGCCCCGCGATGATCGAGGGCGGGGGCCTGGGCACGTACCGGCCAGGGGAGGTCGGCCCCAGGGACGTGCAGGTGGCCAATGGGGTCGTGGACCTGTGCGCCGAGGACGACGCCGACGCGGTACGCCTCGCCCGCCGCTACCTCTCCTACTTCCAGGGCCCCGTCGCCGACTGGCAGGCCCCCGACCAGCGGCTGCTGCGGCACGTCGTCCCGGAGAACCGCCGCCGCGCCTACGACATACGGGGCGCCGTCGCGGGCCTGGCCGACAGCGGCTCGGTGCTGGAGCTGCGCGGCGGCTTCGGCACCGGCGTGGTCACGGCGCTGATCCGCGTCGAGGGCCGCCCCATGGGCCTCCTCGCCAACAACCCGGGGCACCTGGGCGGCGCCATCGACAGCGAGGCCGCCGACAAGGCAGCCCGCTTCCTCCAGTTGTGCGACGCGTTCGGGCTGCCCGTCGTCTCGCTCTGCGACACCCCCGGCTTCATGGTCGGCCCAGAAGCGGAACGCACTGCCACCGTCCGCCACTTCTCCCGGCTCTTCGTGACGGGCGCCAACCTGTCGGTCCCGGTCTGCGCGCTGATCCTGCGCAAGGCGTACGGGCTCGGCGCGATGGCCATGCTCGGCGGCAACACGCACGCGCCGGTCGCCACGGCCGCCTGGCCGAGCGGCGAGATCGGCGCGATGGGCCTGGAGGGCGCCGTCCGGCTCGGCTTCCGGCGCGAACTGGAGGCCGTCGCAGACCCCGTCGAGCGCGAGCGCGCCTTCCAGGCGCGGGTGGACGAGCTGTACGAGCGGGGCAAGGCGCTCAACGCGGCGACGGTCATGGAGATCGACGACGTCATCGACCCGGCCGACAGCCGCGCCCTGATCACCGCCGCCTTCCGCGACACCCCGGGCCCGGTGCCGGAAAGCGAGCGGCGCCGCCCGTACGTCGACACATGGTGAGCGCGCAGCGCCTGCGGGCCGCCGGGCTCACTCCTCCCCGGAAGCCCCTGCGGCCTCCGCCGCCTCCGCGTCCTCCAGCGAACGCTCCAGCTTCCCCAGCAGCCGCGCCAGTTGACGGCACTCGGCCGGGCTGAGCCCGGCGAGCATGCGGCGCTCGTTCTCCAGGTGCTCGGCGAAGAGGCCGTCGATGCGCTCCAGGCCCTCTTCGCTGAGCCGGGAGTGCACGACGCGCCGGTCCTCGGGCCCGCGCTCGCGCACGATCAGGCCGTCCTTCTCCAGCCGGTCGATGCGCAGCGTCACCCCGGCCGAGCTGATCAGCCCGGAGTCCGCCAGCTCACCCGCCGTACGGCGGTACGGCGCACCAGCCCTGCGCAGGGCCGTCATCACGTCGAAGCCCGCCATGGAGAGCCCGTACTCCTCCAGCGGTTTGGAGATCTGGGACTGGTAGCGCAGAAACGTCCGGTGCAGGCGCGCGAAGACCTCCAGCGGCGCGGTGTCCAGTTCGGGCCGTTCGCGTCGCCAGTCCTCGATGATGGACGCCACGGCGTCCTGGCGCGCGGACGCGGTCCTCTTCTGGGCCATTCGGTCGTTCCTCCCTGCGGCAGGCGGCAGCACTCCGTCCGGAAGAAATCTTAGCCCTGAAGAGATACCGACATGACCCACATGCCCGGACCCTCATGACCTGCGGCACAGCTCCATGTTCGGCGGCGCCGCGCACGGCAGATGCCCGTGGGTGGCGACGATGTTCTGGCCGCTGCCGTTGATGAGGAAGTCGAGGAAGCTGGACGCGAGCGAGTCGGCGGGCGGCTGCCCGTAGGTGTAGGCGTACTCCGTCTCGTGGTACGGGTACCGCTTCTCGGCGACGGACTCGGGGGACGGGGCACGCCCGTCGAGGCTCACCCGGCGCATGCCCTTGAGCTGGTCCGCTGCCCGCAGCTCGGAGTACCCGAGCGCGCCGGGCACATCCGCGACGGTGCTCAGCACCCGCTCGGTGCTGTTGAGTTCGCACCGCGTCACGCGCGCCCCTGGGTCGTCCTTGTGCACGCAGTCCCTGGCCGTGTGCGGGGGCTCGTTGCCGTCGAGCACCCGCCGCTGGAAGACCTCGCGCGTCCCGGAGTCCGCGTCACGGCTGACCAGCCGGACCGGCAGATCGGCTCCGCCGACCTCCTTCCAGTTGACGATGTCGCCCCGGTAGATGCGCCGGACCTCCTCCAGGGACAGGTCCTTCACGCGGGCCCGCTCGTTCACCACCAGCGTGAAGACGGACACGGCCACATAGCGCTCCCGCAGCTTCGGGAAGCTGTCCGGCTTGGCGCCGTCCGAGAGCGTGACGTGCGCGGGCGCGCCGCCCTTCGCCTTCTTGCCCGCCTCGTCCAGCGCCCAGAGCCCGGTGCCGGTGCCCCGCGCGTCGACGGTGACCGTCGCGCCCGCGCACTCCTTCTCGTACGCGGTGCCCACCTCCTCCAGCACCGGCGCGAACGCCGTGGACCCGGTGACGGTCAGCGCGCCCTCGGCGCAGCCGACGGGCGGCAGCGTGCGGTCGCCCAGCGTCAGCACGACCGGCTCGGCGACGAGCAGCAGCGCGAGGAACGCGACGAGGCCCAGCACCCGGTTGCTGGGGCGCGGCTGCCTCCGGTTCCGCTTGACGGCGCCTTCCCTGAGCCCGCCGTTCACGGTGACGGAGCGGCCGACGCCGGAGCCGGTCAGGAGCACCAGCAGCTTGTAGCTCTCGCCCCTGTTGAGGGGGACCTTGGGCACGTGGATGACGTTGGAGTCGTGCCGCAGCCCCGCGCGGGGGCTGAAGTGCGACATGAGGTGCGGCGAACTGGGCTCGGTGACCGCGACCCCCGTCACCGTGCGCTCGGTGAACGTGACGGTGAGGCCGCTCAGTTCGCGTGAGGTGTAGTCCTCGGTGCCGACGGCGCGCAGCCCGTCGTTCTCGATGCGCAGCAGCACCAGCGACGCGTCCGACATCTCCGGGGCCTCCCCGAAGAGCCCGAGCCGCACGTCCGCCTGCCCGTTCTGCGCGTCCCCGCCGATGAGCGTGTCCATCTGGACGCGGTAGCCGATGCGCTTGAGGCCCGGCATCAGCCGCTCGTAGGCGAGCACGCCGACGGTCCCCAGCACACCGAGCGCGGCCAGCACGTTCTCCGGGCTCAGCCAGTCCAGCCACTCCATGGTCATCGCCCCCGCTGTTTCGCACATCTGACCGGAATGTGCGGTCAAGTGTGCGTGTACGGGGCGGTGCTGTGGGGCGTGTCCCGGAGCCGTCGTCGGATGTTCGCCCGGTGTTCAGCGGGGGCGTGGGCGGAGGGGGTGCCTCCGGGGTGGAGCGGCGGCCTCCGGGGGCGGATGGGAGTCAGTCCTTTTCCAGCCAGCCTTCGTGCTCCGCCGCGAGCGCGTCCAGGGCCGACGGCTCGTAGCGCCCCTCGGGTCCCTCCAGCACCACCAGCCACTGCGCGTCCTCCGCGTCGTCCTCGCCCGCCAGCGCCTCACGGATCACCTGCGGCTCCTCGGGGGCACCGAGCGTGTCCACCACCGCCTCGGCGACCTCCTCCGCCGCTTCACGGTCGGGCAGCACCAGAATGTGTCGTACGTCAGTCACCCCGGCATTCTCCGTGAAGCGGTGCGCCGGGGCGGGGAGGGGGCGGGTCCGGCAGGGGCGCCGGGGCGGTCAGCGGGGACTGTCAGCGGGGCGTGGGATGCTGGAGCGCGATGGCCAGCCGTGAGACACCCCGCAAGAAGCAGACCGACGACCCGCTCGCGCCCCTGACGCTCGCGGTGGGGCAGGAGGAGCTGCTGCTCGACCGCGCCGTGCGGCAGATCGTCGAGGCGGCCCGCGCCGACGACGCGGACACGGACGTGCGCGATCTCGCCTCCAGCGACCTCCAGCCCGGCACCCTCGCCGAGCTGACGAGCCCGTCGCTCTTCGCCGAGCGCAAGGTCCTCGTCGTGCGGAACGCGCAGGACCTGTCGGCGGACAGCGTCAAGGACGTCAAGGCGTACATCGCCTCGCCCGTCGAGGAGATCCACCTCGTCCTGCTGCACGCGGGGGGCGCCAAGGGCAAGGGCCTGCTGGACGCGGCCCGCAAGGCGGGGGCGCGCGAGGTCGCCTGCCCGAAGATGACCAAGCCCGCTGACCGCCTCGCGTTCGTACGGTCCGAGTTCCGCGGCCTCGGCCGCTCCGCGAGCCCCGAGGCGTGCCAGGCCCTCGTGGACGCCATCGGCAGCGATCTGCGCGAGCTGGCCTCGGCCTGTACGCAGCTCACGGCGGACGTCGAGGGCACGATCGACGAGGCGGTCGTCGCCCGTTACTACACGGGCCGTGCCGAGGCGTCGAGCTTCACCGTCGCCGACCGCGCGGTCGAGGGCCGCGCCGCCGAGGCGTTGGAGACGCTGCGCTGGGCGCTGGCGACGGGGGTGGCCCCTGTGCTGGTCACCAGCGCGCTGGCCCAGGGCGTCCGCGCCATCGGGAAGCTGGCCTCGGCGCCGCGTGGGGCCAGGCCCGGGGATCTCGCGCGGGAGCTGGGGATGCCGCCCTGGAAGATCGACCGCGTGCGGCAGCAGATGCGGGGCTGGTCGGGGGACGGCGTCTCGACGGCCCTGCGGGCCGTCGCCGCCGCCGACGCGGCGGTGAAGGGCGGCGGCGACGATCCGGAGTACGCCCTGGAACAGGCCGTCATCACCATCGCCCGCGCCGCCCGCTCCCGCTGACGCCCCTACGGGGCGCCTTTCGCGGTATGGCTGGCGCCGTCCCCCGCCCGCCGGCCCGCGCCGACTCGCGCCCGACGCCCTGCGCCGTGACGGCCGGGTCACCACTTTCCACTGAGGCGACCGGGCCACACTCTGCCCGCCGCGACGGCACCCTTCCTCCCGCTGCGGTGGCCGGGCCACCCTCTTTCCGCCGCGACGGCGAGACGCGGGATGGCGTGGTCCGGCGGTGCGGGTCCGGCGTCGGCCGGTGGTGCGGCGCTTCGCGCTGCGGCGGCGCGTCGTTCTCTTCCCGCTGAGGTGGCCGGGCCACCCTCTTTCCGCCGCGATGGTGGGATGCGGGACGGCGCGCTCCGGCGGTGCGGGTCCGGCCTCGGCCGGTGGCGTCGGCGCCGGGTGCGGGTGATCTTCGTGCCGCCGGACCCTCCGGGTGGGGGCAAGAGGGGGCGGGCCCGTGCCGCCTCGTACGCCGGGCCCGGCGACGCAGGGGCCTCGGGGCAGCCGCCCCGTGCCCGGGAGGCACCCGGCATCGCAGAGGTGCCGCGGCCGCGCGCCGTCGCGGCGGGGAGAAGGGGCGGGCCACCGCCGCCCCGCATCGGAGGGGCGCCCGGGGCAGCCCAGGGGCCACCCCGGGCAAGGCGAAGGCCCCGGCGGCGCCTGGGGAAAGGCGGCCACCGGGGCCTTCGGCTTCGTTTCAAGTGATCGCGAAGCGATCCACCGCACCCGCGTGGCGAACGCAGGCCGCGTGCGGTGTGTGCACATCGTCAAGCGGCCGGTACGGAGCGGAGTGAGAGGGCCCGCCCGTGGTCGTACCGACCGGATCCCGGGGGATCCGTTACGCGGGTCAGCCCTTGAGGGAGGAGACCTTCTGCGCCAGGGCCGCCTTCTTGTTGGCGGCGTTGTTCTTGTGCAGAACACCCTTGCTGGCGGCCTTGTCGAGCTTCTTGGCCGCGACGCGCTGCGCCTCGGTGGCCTTGGCCAGGTCACCGGCGGCGACGGCCTCGCGGGTACGACGGATCGCCGTCTTCAGCTCGGACTTGACCGCCTTGTTGCGCTGGCGCGCCTTCTCGTTGGTCTTGATCCGCTTGATCTGGGACTTGATGTTCGCCACGAAAGAGCCTTTACAGGTTCGGTGTAATTCCGTTTCGTGCCTTCCGCTTCCGGAGCTGATCAGGTGTCGATCCAGTCCAGGGGGCACAAGGCACAGTGAGCCAGGCTACCAGCAGGCCCGCTGGCCCTCCCAATCCGGTCGGAGGCCCTCGCGCATGGGACCATGGGAGCGACCAGCGATCCAGGAGCGCCCGCGCTTCCAGCCGAAGACCCGACAGACCCGACAGGACCTTGCGTGCCCGCGACCCCTTCGAACGTGCCGGAGCCGAGCCGTACCGACCCGGCGTTGATCCGTAACTTCTGCATCATCGCGCACATCGACCACGGAAAGTCGACGCTCGCCGACCGGATGCTCCAGCTCACCGGGATCGTCGAGGAGCGGCAGATGCGTGCCCAGTACCTCGACCGTATGGACATCGAGCGTGAGCGCGGCATCACGATCAAGTCCCAGGCGGTGCGGATGCCCTGGGCGCCCTCGGACGGCAAGGACGTGCCGCACGTCCTGAACATGATCGACACCCCGGGCCACGTCGACTTCACCTACGAGGTGTCCCGTTCCCTCGCCGCGTGCGAGGGCTGCATCCTGCTGGTGGACGCGGCGCAGGGCATCGAGGCGCAGACTCTCGCCAACCTCTACCTGGCGATGGAGCACGACCTCACAATCATCCCGGTCCTCAACAAGATCGACCTGCCCGCGGCGCAGCCCGAGAAGTTCGCGGCCGAGCTGGCGCACCTCATCGGCTGCGAGCCCGAGGACGTGCTGAAGGTCTCGGCGAAGACCGGCGAGGGCGTGCGGGAGCTGCTGGACGAGGTCGTCAGGCAGGTCCCGCACCCGGAGGGCGTCGCGGACGCGCCGGCCCGCGCGATGATCTTCGACTCGGTCTACGACGCGTACCGCGGCGTGGTCACGTACGTGAAGGTCGTCGACGGCATGCTCAGCAAGCGTGAGCGCATCAAGATGATGTCCACGGGTGCCACCCACGAGCTGCTGGAGATCGGCACCAACTCCCCGGAGATGACCCCTGTCGAGGGGCTCAGCGTGGGCGAGGTCGGCTATCTGATCACCGGCGTGAAGGACGTGCGCCAGTCCAAGGTCGGCGACACCGTCACCCGCCTCGCCAAGGGCGCCGAGAACCCGCTGCCGGGTTACAAGGACCCCAAGCCGATGGTCTTCTCGGGGCTGTATCCGCTGGACGGCTCCGACTACCCGGAGCTGCGCGACGCGCTGGACAAGCTGCTGCTGAACGACGCGGCGCTCACCTACGAGCCGGAGACCTCGGCCGCGCTCGGCTTCGGCTTCCGCGTGGGCTTCCTGGGGCTGCTGCACCTGGAGGTGATCAGGGAGCGGCTGGAGCGCGAGTTCGGCCTGGACCTGATCGCCACCGCGCCGAACGTGGTCTACCGCGTCGAGATGGAGGACGGCTCCGAGCACGTCGTCACCAACCCCAGCGAGTTCCCGACGGGCAAGGTGGACACGGTCCACGAGCCGATGGTCCGCAGCACCCTCATCGCGCCCAGCGAGTTCGTCGGCGCGATCATGGAGCTGTGCCAGACCCGTCGCGGCAACCTCCAGGGCATGGACTACCTCTCCGAGGACCGCGTCGAGCTGCGCTACACGCTGCCGCTCGCCGAGATCGTCTTCGACTTCTTCGACGCGCTGAAGTCCAAGACGCGCGGCTACGCCTCCCTGGACTACGAGCCGACGGGCGAGCAGAGCGCCGATCTCGTCAAGGTCGACATCCTGCTCCAGGGCGACAAGGTGGACGCCTTCTCCGCGATCGTCCACAAGGACAAGGCGTACGCGTACGGCACCCGGATGGCCAACAAGCTGCGCGAGCTGATCCCGAGGCAGCAGTTCGAGGTGCCCATCCAGGCCGCCGTGGGCGCCCGCATCATCGCCCGCGAGACCGTCCGCGCGATCCGCAAGGACGTCCTGGCGAAGTGCTACGGCGGTGACATCTCCCGTAAGCGGAAGCTGCTGGAGAAGCAGAAGGAGGGCAAGAAGCGGATGAAGGTCGTGGGCCGGGTCGAGGTCCCGCAGGAAGCCTTCATCGCGGCGCTCTCCACCGACGACGGCGGCGACGCCAAGGCCAAGAAGTAAGCACCAGAGCCGAGAAGCAGGCACCAGAGCCGAGGGGCGACGGGCGGCACGGCGGTCACGGACCGTCGCGCCGCCCGTTCTCCGTTCCGGGCCGGTACGGGCGGGCCCGGGTGGGCACGGGCGGAAACGGTGCGTGGTGGCCCTGTGACGATCGGGCGGTGATCGGAGTTTCACCCTCAGCAGCCCCCTTACGTGAAGGGGCAACGGCCTCTAGGCTGACGCTGCTCCATAGTTACTCGTGAGTCACCAAGCAAGTCACCAAGCAAAGGTGCTGGGCCCCGGAGGATGTCGTGAGCGACACACAATCCCTGATCGAGAACCGGCCGCCCTCCGTGGCGACACTCTTCCTGGAGAGGGTCGAGGCCACCCCGGAAGCGCCGGCGTACCGGTATCCGGTACCGCCCGCCTCGGGCGAGGGCCCCGACGAATGGCACTCGTACACCTGGAGCGAGGCGGCCCGTCGGGTCTTCGCCATCGCGGCCGGGCTGATGGACCTGGGCGTGCGCCCGGAGGAGCGGGTCGCGATCGCCTCCGGCACCCGCGTCGACTGGATCCTCTCGGACCTGGGGATACTCTGCGCGGGCGCGGCCACCACCACCGTCTACCCCAGCACGAACACCGGGGAGACGGCCTTCATCCTCGCCGACTCCGAGAGCCGCGTCCTGATCGCCGAGGACGCCACCCAGTTGGCCAAGGTCCGCGAGCACCGCTCCGAGCTGCCCCGCCTCGACCACGTCGTCCTCATCGAGGAGGGCGATCTGGACGCGGCGGGTCCGCAGCACGGCGATCCGGAGGGCTGGGTGCTCTCCCTCGCCGAGCTGATGCGGCGCGGTGACGCGTATCTGGAGAAGAACCCCGACGCGGTCAGCGACACGGTGCGCACGCTCCGCGCCGACCAGCTCGCCACCCTCATCTACACCTCCGGCACCACGGGCAAGCCCAAGGGCGTCCGTCTCCCGCACGACTGCTGGTCCTACATGGCCAAGGCCATAGCGCAGTCCGAGCTGGTGACCAGCGAGGACGTGCAGTACCTGTGGCTGCCGCTCGCGCACGTCTTCGGGAAGGTGCTCACGGCCGGACAGATCGAGGTCGGCCACGTCACCGCAGTGGACGGGCGCATCGACAAGATCATCGAGAATCTCCCCGTCGTCCGGCCGACCTACATGGCCGCCGTGCCGCGGATATTCGAGAAGGTCTACAACGGCGTGGCCGCCAAGGCGAAGGCGGGCGGCACCGCCAAGTACAAGATCTTCCAGTGGGCCGCAGGCGTCGCCCGCGAGTACGCGAAGGTCACCCAGGACAACTTCCGCCGCACCGGCAGCAGGACGGCCCCCGCCGGGCTCAAGGCCAAGCACGCGGTCGCCGACCGCCTCGTCTACGCCAAGCTCCGCGAGGCGTTCGGCGGGCAGTTGCGGGCCTGCGTCTCGGGATCCGCCGCGCTGGCCCCGGACATCGGCTACTTCTTCGCGGGCGCCGGAGTGCACATCCTGGAGGGCTACGGCCTGACGGAGTCCAGCGCCGCCAGCTTCGTGAACCCCGGCGAGGCGTACCGCACGGGCACCGTCGGCAAGCCGCTGCCCGGGACCGAGGTGCGCATCGCGGAGGACGGCGAGATCCTGCTGCGTGGCCCCGGCATCATGCAGGGCTACCACGGGCTGCCGGAGAAGACGGCCGAGGTCCTGGAGGACGACGGCTGGTTCCACACCGGCGACATCGGCGAGCTGTCGGACGACGGCTATCTGCGCATCACCGACCGCAAGAAGGACCTGATCAAGACCTCGGGCGGCAAGTACATCGCGCCCGCCGAGGTCGAGGGCCAGTTCAAGGCGCTGTGCCCCTACGTCTCCAACATCCTGGTGCACGGCGCCGACCGCAACTTCTGCACCGCGCTGATCGCCCTCGACGAGCCCTCCCTCATGGCCTGGGCCGCCGACCAGGAGGGGCTGAAGGGCAAGCCGTACGAGGAGGTCGTCCTCTCGGAGCAGGTGCGGGAGCTGATGGACGAGTACGTGGAGCAGCTCAACGCCACGCTCCAGCGCTGGCAGACCGTGAAGAAGTTCCGCGTGCTGCCGCGCGATCTGGACATCGAGCACGGGGAGCTGACGCCCAGCCTCAAGCTCAAGCGGCCGGTCGTGGAGCGCGAGTACAGCGCCCTGATCGAGGAGATGTACGCGGGCACGCGCGAGGCGTAGCGCGGTCGTCCTGGGCGCCGCACGACCGGCCCTGCCCGCGGATGGCCCGTGGGAAGGTCAGTGTGCGGCGCCCACGTCGCGCTGTAGTTCGCGCAGCGCGTCGGCCATCCGCGCCACGTCCCGGGCCAGCTCCCCGGGCCCCGCCCCGGCCTCGTCGCCCCCGTCGGCGGACCCTGGCCCTTCGTCGCCGCTCCGGTGCGCCGTGGGCCGCTTGTGCTCGGTGAGCTGCCGCTCGACCGCCTCCAGCCGCAGCGCGAACTCGCCGAGCCGGTCCCGCTCGCCCTCCAGGAGGCGGCGCAACTGCCGGTTCTTGCGGTGCAGTTCCAGGAAGACCGAGACCTTGGTGCGCAGCACCCACGGGTCGAAGGGCTTGGTGAGGAAGTCCGCTGCGCCCGTCGCGTAGCCGCGGAAGGCGTAGCCCGCGTCGGTGGCGGACTCGGCGCCGGTCAGGAAGATGATCGGCACGTCCTTGGTCTGGTCGAGCCGCTTGATGTGCGCCGCCGTCTCGAAGCCGTCCATGCCGGGCATCAGCACGTCGAGCAGGATCAGCGCGAACTCCTGGCGCAGCAGCGACTTCATCGCCTCCTCGCCGGAGGTCGCCCGCACCAGCGGCACGTCGAGCGCGCCCAGGACGGCCTCCAGCGCGACGAGATTGTCCTCCATGTCGTCGACGAGGAGGATGGCCGCCTCGTCGGTGGTGTGCGTGTACTCCATAGAGTCGGGCGTCATCGCTGCCTCGTAGAGGGTTGTGGATCGAGAAGATCGAGCACGGTGCTCAGCAGCCGGTCGGTGTCGACGGGCTTGGGCACGTAGGCCGACGCGCCCGCCGACAGCGACTGCTCGCTGTCGCCCGGCATGGCCTGCGCCGTGAGCGCGATGATGGGCAACTGGGCGAAGCGGACGTCGGCGCGCAGGGTGCGGATGGTCTCGTAGCCGTCCAGCTCCGGCATCATGATGTCCATCAGCACCAGGTCCACATCCGGATCCCGCTCCAGTCCGGCCACGCCCTCCAGCCCGTTCTCCGCATAGCGCACGGACATGCCGACGCGGCCCAGGACATGGCTCAGCGCGAAGACGTTGCGGATGTCGTCGTCGACGACCAGGACGCGCACACCCGGCAGCACCTCGGCCGCGCGGCCCTGCTGCCAGACGGCGAGGCTGCGCACGGAGTCCGAGTCCGCGTCCCCGCCGGCCCCCACGGACTCGCCCGGCGCGTCCGCGTCGTGGACGCCCTCGCCAGGGGGGCTGCTCGTGGCCGGTCCGGGGCGGTGCGAGTCCAGCCGCTCGTCGAGGTCCGCCGGCAGCCCCGGCACCCGGGACTCGCGCAGGTCCCGGAACTCGCGGGGCTCCCACGCCGTGCTGGCGCGCGACGGCTGCCGCTCGTGCGGTTCCTCGCCCCGTATGCCGTCCGTGGCGCTCTGCGCGGGGGCGCGCGTCGGCAGGTAGAGGGTGAAGGAGCTGCCCTCGCCCGCGACGCTCTCCACCTCGATGCGGCCCGACAGCAGCTCGGCGATCTCCCGGCTGATGGAGAGGCCGAGCCCGGTGCCGCCGTAGGTGCGGTGGGTGGAGCCGTCGCCCTGCTGGAATGCCTCGAAGATGCGCGACAGGCGGTCGGGCGGGATGCCGATCCCGGAGTCGGAGACGGTGAAGGCGATCAGCTCCCCGCCGTTCTCCTCGCAGGGCGCGACGTGCAGATCGACGCGGCCCTCGGCGGTGAACTTGAAGGCGTTGGAGAGCAGATTGCGCAGGATCTGCTGGATGCGGCGTTCGTCGGCGTGCAGCTCGGACGGCGCGTTCTCGGCGACGGAGACGGCGAAGGCGAGGCCGCGGTCGAGGGCGAGCGGGCGGAAGGTGTCGTGGACGTAGTTGAGCAGCGCCATCAGCGGCACCCGCTGCGGACGCACGTCCATCCGGCCCGCCTCGATCTTCGACAGGTCCAGCACGTCGTTGATCAACTGGAGCAGATCGGTGCCCGAACGGTGGATGGTCTCCGCGAAGCGCACCTCCTCGGGGGAGAGATTGCCCGCCTCGTTGTCCGAGAGCAGTTGGGCGAGGACGAGCAGGGAGTTGAGCGGCGTGCGCAGCTCGTGCGACATGTTCGCCAGGAACTGCGTCTTGTACTGCGAGGAGGCGGCCAGCAGCGCCGCCTTCTCGGACAGCTCGGTGTTGGCCCTGATCGTGTTCAGCGCGACGCCCATCGTGTGCGCGAACTGGTCGAAGAACGCCAGGTGGATGTCGCTGAACGCGCTGAACGAGGCCAGCTCGACGACGCCCAGGAGACGGTCCTGGTACAGCACGGGCAGGATCACGACGCAGGCGGGCGAGGACGCGCCCAGCCCCGAGGTGATCGGCAGATACCCGGGCGGCACCTCCGTCAGCAGCACCCGCCGCTTCTGCTCGGCCACCTGGGAGATCAGCCCGTGGCTGGGCGTACCGGCCCGTGGCCGGGAGCCGGGCTCGTACGTCGCGTTGCCGTACCCCGCGACATAGGACAGGCGCGCCGGATCCGGCGGGATCTCCGCCTCCGGGCTCTCGGCGAGGAAGAGGGCGCCGAACTGCGCGTCGACCAGGGGCGGCAGCTCCCGCATGATCAGCTCGGCGACGTCCCGCACATCGCGGCGGCCCTGCATCAGCGCCGCGAGCCGCGTGATGTTCGACTCCAGCCACTCCTTGGCCTGGGTCGTCTCGCGCAGATCGGACACGATCTGGTTGACGGCCTCGGCCGCGTCGCGCCAGCTCCCCGAGAGGCCGCGCAGGGTGGTGTGCTGGCCGTGGTGCTTGCCGCCCTGTCTGCGCCCGCCCTCGCTGTCGTCCTCCATGGCGGCGCGGGTGACCTCGCTGGTGAAGAGCGAGAGCTGGTCCGTCATACGGTTCACCGTGCGGCCGAGGCGGCGCAGTTCGCCGCGCAGGGGGCGGCGGCCGTCGTAGAGCTGGACGCGCTGGGAGAGGTCGCCGTCGGCGACGGCGGCGAGGACGCGGGTGGCGTCGGCACGCGTGATGAGCAGCGCGTCGAGGAGCGCGTTGACGGCGTGCACCGAATCGGTCCACGCCCCCTGTCCGGGGCTGGCCTTCAGCCGCTCGTCGATCCGCCCGTGGCGCAGCAGGCCCTCGCGGACCCGCTCCAGCTCCAGGGAGTGGTGCTCCTGACGGGAGGCGATCTGGTTGACGGTCTCGGCCAGCTCCGCGTGTATGCCCAGGCGGAAGGCGTCGTCGGGGTGGACCCGGGCGCGGAAGTCCCCGTCGCGCAGCGCGCGCAGGACGCCGAGGACGGGGAGGAGTTCCGCCGCGCACACACCGGTTCCCTCCGGTGCAGCGGCTGCGTCTGTGGACATGCGGGGCCCACCACTTCCGTAACTCGGTGCGTATGAGCGAGCCCAGTCTGTCACCCTTGCGGTACTGCGCTGGGCGCAATGACAGAACTCTTGGGGAGCTGCACGTGGGGACGATGATGCCGACGCAGCGGGGGGTGGCGACCGAGGTGACCGGCGGCGAGACGCGGCAGGTACCGGCGGCGCGGACCGAGCTGCCCGGCAACGCGCTCGCGGCTTCGGCGGGCCGGACGTTCGTGCGCGCCGCACTGGCCGAGTGGGGACTCGGCGGAGCGGTGGCGGACGACGCGGTACTGCTGGTCAGCGAGTTGGTGACGAACGCGGTCGTGCACGCGGGCACGGCCGTCGGTCTGGAGTGCCGCCAGGAGGGCGGCAGCTTCGTGGGTGAGGTCTCGGACCGGCACCCCACCCGCGCCGTGGAGACGCGGGGCGGGGACCTGCCGGACGACGCGCCGGGCGGCGTACCGGACACGGCGCGCACGGAGGGGAAGGGGGAGCGCGCGGGTGTGCGCACCGGCGCGGACGGCGGGAACGGCACGAGTTCCGGTGGGAACGGTGCGGGTTCCGGTGGGGACGGCACGGGCGGCGGGGGCGGGGCAGGCCGTGCCGCCGCCGTGACGGACGACGGCACGGACGTGAGCGTCTACGGCCACGGCCTGCGGCTCGTCGCGGCCCTCGCCGAGGAGTGGGGCGTCACCTACCGGCGCGACCGCAAGACCGTGTGGTTCAAGCTCGCCGTGACCGGCCAGGGGCCGCGCGCGGACGACATGGGCAACGGCCGGGCCGTCCTCGACCGCTACGGCAACTGGTCGGGCCTCAGCCTCACCGGCATGCTCGCCCCCTCCACGGCGGCCTCCGCCGGATCAGAGGCCGCCACCGGCGCCGCGACGGTCACCGGAGCCGAACCCGTGCTCGTCAGCCACAGCGCCCTCTCCTTCCTCGCCGAGGCGTCCGACTTCCTCGCGGGCCAGACGGACGAGGACAAGGTCGCCTCGCTGTCGGGGCAGTTGCTCGTGCCGCGGTTCGCCGACTGGTGCGCCGTATGGCTGGAGGGCGCGGACGCGATGGCTCCGCCCCGGCTGGCCCGCGTCTGGCACTCCCAGGAGAACCGGATCGAGGAACTGCGCACTGAACTGGAGAAGAACCCGCCGGACTCCTCCAGACAGGTCCTGCCGGGTCAGGCGGTGCCCTGGCCCTGGCCCGGTGAGGCATCCGCCTACGGACCCGGCGGCGCGGCCGTCGCCTGCCGCCTCATCGTGGGCGGCCGGGCCGTGGGCACGCTGGCCATCGGGCGCGCGGGGCTGCTGCGGATCTCCGAAGAGGTCATAGGCATCGTCGAGGACTTCTCCCGGCGCGTGGCCCTCGCGGTGCTCGCCGCCCGCCGCTACACGCGGCAGGCCACCATCAGCAAGGTGCTCCAGCGCGGTCTGCTGCCGAGCGGCGAGGTCGTGATCCCCGGCATCGAGACCGCCGTCGTCTACGAACCGGCGGGCGAGGGCTCCTGGGCCGGGGGCGACTTCTACGACTTCTTCGAGGTCGAGGAGGGCCGCTGGCGCTTCGCCCTGGGCGACGTGTGCGGCAACGGCCCCGAGGCCGCCGTCGTCACGGGGCTGGCCCGGCCCGTGCTGCGGTTGCTCGCGCGTGAGGGGTACGGGGTGCCGGAGGTTCTGGACAGGCTGAACCGCGAAGTGGGCGAACAGGCGCGCTTCCTCTCCCTGATCTACGGAGAGCTGAGGTCTCTCGGACCGGAGGGCGGGGGCGGGGTCGAGTGCACCGTCGTGTGCGCGGGGCATCCGCTGCCGCTGGTGCGCGAGGTCTCGGGGGAGGTGCACGCGGCTGCGCTGCCGCAGTTGCTGCTCGGTGTCGTGGACGAGGTCTCCTACGACAGCCAGACCTTCACGCTGCTGCCGGGCGAGACGCTGCTGTGCGTGACGGACGGGGTGACCGAACGCCGCTCAGGGCAGCGCCAGTTCGACGACGAAGGGGGCCTTGCCTCGACGCTCTCGAAGCACGGCGCCCGCGACGCGGCGACCACGGCCGAACTCCTCCGCCGCGCGGTCCACGGCTTCGCCGCCGACGCCCCCACGGACGACCTGGCCCTGATGGTCCTGCGGGCGCGACAGGGATAGGAAACGGTGGGTTGCCGCGTCACGCTGGTGTGCCCCTTCACGGGGTGCGGGGTGATGGCCACACGGGGTGCCCGGTTCTTGTAGGGGTGCGCCTTGGCTGGTGCCCCTTGGGGGTTCGTTCGCGTGTTGGGGGCCGGTGGCACGGGTTGTGCCCACCCTCCCCCAGCTACCGCTGGGAGGTGCCCCCTCGCCAGCGGGACGATTGCCCACAACATTTGGCGCCGTCGCCCTGCGGTACGGGGCCGGGTGCGGGCCGGTGGCTTCGGCGCGGCGTATGGACCGGTAGTACGCGGCTGGCGCCGCGTGATTCTGGGTTGCGACCGTGGTTATGGGGTGCCTGAGTGGTGGGGGTCGGCGCCGCGCTGGGGTGTCTCCTCGGCGTGAAGGTCTCGCGTTCGGCTTCTCGCCGGTGACTTGCTCGACCTGCGGGGACACCCCACCACGTCCCCTCCCACCCGGTGGCCAACTATCGGCCGGTGTCCCCTCCGCTTGTTGCCATGCTGTGGACCGGTGCCGTACCGGAGGGGCTCCGCCCCTGTCGGGATAGCTGACGGCGGCGGCTCACCACCCTTGTTGTGGGCAATCGTCCCGCTGGGCGAGGGTGGGCACAACCTGTGCCACCGGCCCGCAGTCGCGCAAAGACCCCCAGGGGGCACCGGGCTGCGCACCCCCGACAGGGGGAGTTGCGCGGGACGGTCGGCCCGTGAAGTGGGGACCGTAGGTCCCGCGCTGGTTTTCGTGCCCCTGCACGGCGAGGAGGCGCACCCTGCGAAGGGGGGTGGGCCCCGGCCGACCCGGAGTGGAGGTGGGCCACCGGCGGGACGGGGACGCGGTGGGGTGTCCCCGCAGGTCGAGACGAACGACGGCGGAAAGCCGAAAACGAAAGCTTCACGCCGAGGAGACACCCCGGCGCGGCACCGGACACCCCGCACCCACGCGCCCACAACCACGGCCGAAACCCGGAATCACGCGGCGCCAGCCGCATCGCACCGCAACCACACGCCGCGCCGAAGCCACCGGCCAGGCAGCCGAACACGGCGCCAAGCCACACGACGCCGCCCCCGTGACGCGGCACAAAAATCAGCGCGGGACCCTACAGTGCGCACCACACCGGCCGACCGTCCCGCGCAACACCCCCGTGAAGCGGCAACCCCCCGTTTCCTTCCGCAGCCCCGCGAAGGGGCCGTCAGTCGACCAGGTCGCGGACCACCGCGTCGGCCAGGAGGCGGCCGCGCAGGGTCAGGACCGCGCGGCCCTTCTCGTAGGGGCCACGTTGCAGCAGGCCGTCCGACAGGGCGCGGTCCGCCGCGCGGGCGCCCTCGGGCGCGAGGAGGGAGAGGGGGCAGCCCTCGGAGAGGCGGAGTTCCAGCAGGATGCGTTCCACGCGCCGGTCCTCCGCGGACAGGAGTTCCCGGCCCGCGCCGGGCGAGCGCCCTTCGGTCAGCGCCTGCGCATACGCCCCGGGATGCTTGACGTTCCACCACCGCACCCCGCCCACATGACTGTGCGCCCCTGGCCCGGCCCCCCACCAGTCGGCACCGGTCCAGTACAGCTCGTTGTGCCGACAGCGCGCCGACGCGTCGCCGTCCGTCGCCCAGTTGGAGACCTCGTACCAGGTGAGCCCGGCGGAGGAGAGGATCTCGTCGGCGATGAGGTAGCGGTCGGCGTGCACGTCGTCGTCCGTCATGGGGACCTCGCCGCGACGGATGCGGCGGGCGAGCTGGGTGCCCTCCTCGACGATGAGGGCGTAGGCGGACACGTGGTCGGGCCTGGCCTCCAGGGCGGCGTGGAGGGAGGCACGCCAGTCGTCGTCGGACTCGCCGGGGGTGCCGTAGATCAGGTCGAGGTTGATGTGCCGGAATCCGGCGGCGCGTGCCTCGGCGACGGCTTCCTCGGGCCGCCCCGGGGTGTGCGCCCGGTCCAGGACGCGCAGCACGTGCTGCCGGGCGCTCTGCATGCCGAAGGAGACGCGGTTGAAGCCCGCCTCGCGCAGCCGCTCCAGGGAGCCGGGGGTGACGGACTCCGGGTTGGCCTCGGTGGTGATCTCCGCGTCCGGCGCGAGGCCGAACTCGTCGCGGATCGCCGACAGCATCAGCCCGAGGTCCTCGGGCGGCAGCAGGGTGGGCGTGCCGCCGCCGACGAAGACCGTGTCCACCTGCCGGGGGTCGTCGCCGAGGACCTTGCGCGCGAGGCGGACCTCCTCGGCGACGTGCGTGGCGTAGTTGTCTCGCGAGGCGAGCGCGCCGCCGGATCCGCGCAGCTCACTGGCGGTGTAGGTGTTGAAGTCGCAGTAGCCGCAGCGGGTGGCGCAGTACGGGACGTGGAGGTAGAAGCCGAGGGGGGCGGCGGGCTCGGCGGCGAGGGCGCTCGCGGGCAGCGAGCCGTCCTCGGGCATGGGCTCGCCATCGGGCAGTGCGGAGGGCATACGTCCATTGTCCGGTACGCGCGGACCGTAAGCCGCGCCTGTGCCGCACGGCGAAGCGGAACCCGCCCGTGACCTGCGCGGAGCCCGCGTCGGGCTCCGCGCCCGTCAAGCGGAGGCGGGCCCGCCCACCGTCACATGGTCGATGAGGTGCTCGACGCGCCCCAGCAGATCGGGTTCCAGATCGCGGTAGCTGCGGACGCTGCCCAGGATGCGCCGCCAGGCGGCACCCGTGTTCTCCGGCCAGCCCAGTGCGCGGCACACGCCGGTCTTCCAGTCCTGCCCCTTCGGCACCCGGGGCCACGCTTCGATGCCCACGGAGGCGGGCTTCACCGCCTCCCAGATGTCGATGTACGGGTGGCCCACGACCAGCACGTCCTCGCCCGTGACCCGCTCCGCGATGCGGGATTCCTTCGAGCCGGGCACGAGGTGGTCGACCAGTACGCCGAGGCGTGCCTCGGGGGAGGGACCGAAGGCTTCCACGATCGCGGGGAGGTCGTCGACGCCCTCCAGGTACTCCACGACGACGCCCTCGATGCGCAGGTCGTCGCCCCACACCTTCTCGACCAGCTCCGCGTCGTGCCGTCCCTCCACATAGATCCGTCCCGCGCGTGCCACCCGGGCCCGCGCGCCCGGCACCGCCAGCGAACCGGAAGCCGTGAGCCTGCGCCCCGTCGGCCCGGAGGCGCCCCCGGGCCCGGAAGCGGAGCCGCCGGATGAGGCGGAGGCGGCAGAGGCGGCGGCCGTGGGCCGTACCAGCGTCACCGGCTTCCCCTCCAGCAGGAAGCCGCGCGGCTCCATGGGGAAGACGCGGTGCTTGCCGAAGCGGTCCTCAAGGGTGACCGTCGGGCCCTCCGCCGTCTTCTCGCACCGGATCACCGCGCCGCAGAAGCCGGTGGTGACCTCCTCGACCACGAGGTCGGGCTCCGCCGGAACCTCGGGGACGGGCCGCCGCTGCTTCCACGGCGGCGTCAGATCGGGGCTGTATCGCTTGCTCGGACCGCTGCGCATGCGCTCATTCTTCACGGCCTCTTCAGCCGTCCGCGAACCGGCGTGCCGCTCAGCCGTCCGCGAACCGCTGTGCCAGCCGCTCGCGTTGGGCGCGCACGAAGTCGGCGCCGACGACGGCGCCGTGCCCCGGCACGTAGCGCGCGTCCTCGCCGCCCAGCGCCAGCAGCCGGTCCAGCGCCTGCGGCCAGTGGCCCGGGTGGGCGTCGCGCCCGGCCTGGGGCTCGCCCGACTCCTCCACCAGGTCGCCGCAGAAGACGACCTCGCGGGCCTCCCCGCCCGCAGCGCCGCCCGCCGAACCCCCGGCGCCCGGTACCAGCACCGCCAGATCGTGCCCCGTGTGCCCGGGCCCGACGTTCGCGAGCAGCACCTGCCGGTTCCCGAAGGTGAGGGTGAGTTCGCCGGAGACGGGGTGGTGCGGGCGCACGAGGACGTCCACCGCCTCGGTCGCAGCGTCCGGGGCGAGACCGTGCGCGACGGCGTCGTCGCGCAGCGCCTCGCGCGCTCGCGGACGCGCCAGCAGCTCGTCCACGCCGACGGCGCCGTAGACCTGCACACCGGCGAACGCGGCCGTGCCCAGCACATGGTCGAAGTGGGGGTGGGTGAGGGCGATGTGCGTCACGGGGAGGCCGAACAGTTCCCGCAGCTCGGAGCGGATGCGTGCCCCCTCGCGCAGGGACGATCCGGTGTCGACGACGAGTACGCCCTCGTCGCTCGCCACGGCGCCCACGGTGGCGTCCCAGCCGGGAAGCCTGCGCCGTACGACGCCGGGCGCCAGCCGCTCCCAGCCCGGGCTGGCGCCCGTGTCCGCCGCAGGTCCGTCGTCCGCTCCCTCTTCCCAATGGCCCGTCATACGACGACGCTAACGGCAGCCCTCTCCCGGCGCCCGGCCGGCGGCTGCCTCACGGGTGCGGCGGAAGGGCCGCGATACCGTCAGGTCCGGCCACCCTTGCCCCGGCCATGGTGACCGGCCGTACACTGGCCCGGGGAAAGCTGGCACTCATCCGGTGAGAGTGCCAGGGAATGCCAGGAAGCGGCAGAGAATCCGGACCTACGGCCGGGCGGGAGGTGTGCGCGATGCTCAGTGAACGCAGACTCGAAGTGCTGCGCGCCATCGTCCAGGACTACGTGGGCACCGAGGAGCCCGTGGGTTCCAAGGCGCTCACGGAGCGGCACAACCTGCGGGTGTCCCCGGCCACCGTGCGTAACGACATGGCGGCGCTGGAGGACGAGGGGTACATCGCCCAGCCGCACACCAGCGCCGGGCGCATCCCGACGGACAAGGGGTACCGCCTCTTCGTCGACAAGCTGGCCGGGGTGAAGCCGCTGTCCTCGCCGGAGCGCCGGGCCATCCAGAACTTCCTGGACGGCGCCGTCGATCTGGACGATGTGGTGGGCCGCACGGTGCGGCTGCTCGCGCAGCTCACCCGGCAGGTCGCCGTGGTGCAGTACCCCTCGCTGACGCGCTCGACGGTGCGGCACGTGGAACTGCTCTCGCTGGCGCCCGCGCGGCTGATGCTCGTGCTCATCACGGACACGGGCCGCGTCGAGCAGCGCATGATCGATACTCCTGGGCCCATCGGAGAGGCCACCCTGGCCGATCTGCGGGCCCGGCTCAACAGCCGGGTCGTGGGCGAGCGGTTCACGGAGGTCCCGTCCCTCGTGCAGGACCTGCCCGAGGCGTTCGACGCGGACGACCGCGGCTCGATCTCGGCGGTCCTGGCGACGCTCCTGGAGACCCTGGTGGAGGAGACCGAGGAGCGGCTGATGATCGGCGGCACCTCGAACCTCACCCGCTTCGGGCACGACTTCCCCCTGACCATCCGGCCGGTGCTGGAGGCCCTGGAGGAGCAGGTCGTGCTGCTCAAGCTGCTCGGGGAGGCCAAGGACCCGGGCATGACGGTACGAATCGGGCATGAGAATGCCCACGAGGGCCTGAGTTCCACATCGGTCGTATCGGTCGGCTACGGTTCGGGCGACGAAGCAGTCGCCAAGCTCGGCGTGGTCGGACCGACCCGCATGGACTACCCCGGAACGATGGGAGCGGTACGCGCAGTGGCACGTTACGTCGGACAGATCCTCGCGGAGTCGTAAGTGGCGACGGACTACTACGCGGTCCTCGGCGTGCAGCGCGACGCCTCGCAGGACGAGATCAAGAAGGCTTTCCGCCGCCTGGCCCGCGAGCTGCATCCGGACGTCAATCCGGACCCGAAGACCCAGGAGCGGTTCAAGGAGATCAACACCGCTTACGAGGTGCTGTCGGACCCGCAGAAGAAGCAGGTCTACGACCTCGGCGGCGACCCCGCCTCGGGTGCCGCGGGCGGCGGGCCCGGCGGCTTCGGCGCGGGCTTCGGGAACTTCTCGGACATCATGGACGCGTTCTTCGGCACCGCGTCGCAGCGCGGGCCCCGGTCCCGCACGCGGCGGGGCCAGGACGCCATGATCCGGCTGGACATCGATCTGGACGAGGCGGCCTTCGGGACCACCAAGGAGATCCAGGTCGACACCGCCGTCGTCTGCACCACGTGCAGCGGCGAGGGCGCGGCGCCCGGCACCTCGGCGCAGACGTGTGACATGTGCCGGGGCCGTGGTGAGGTCTCCCAGGTCACGCGCTCCTTCCTGGGCCAGGTCATGACCTCGCGCCCCTGCCCGCAGTGCCAGGGCTTCGGCACCGTCGTCCCCACCCCGTGCCCCGAGTGCGCCGGTGACGGCCGCATCCGCTCGCGGCGCAGCCTCACCGTCAAGATCCCCGCGGGTGTCGACAACGGCACCCGCATCCAGCTCGCCGGCGAGGGCGAGGTCGGCCCCGGCGGCGGTCCCGCTGGCGATCTCTACGTCGAGATCCACGAGAACGCGCACCCCGTCTTCCAGCGCCGGGGCGACGATCTGCACTGCACGGTCACCATTCCGATGACGGCCGCGGCGCTCGGCACGAAGGTGCCGCTGGAGACGCTCGACGGGATGGAAGAGGTCGACATCCGGCCGGGCACGCAGTCCGGCCAGTCGATCCCGCTGCACGACCGCGGCATCACGCATCTGCGGGGCGGCGGCCGTGGCCAGCTCATCGTCCACGTCGAGGTGACCACCCCGACGAAGATGGAGCCCGAGCAGGAGGAGCTGATGCGCAGGCTCGCGAAGCTGCGCGGCGAGGAGCGGCCCACGGGCACGTTCCAGCCGGGTCAGCAGGGCCTGTTCTCGCGGCTGAAGGACGCGTTCAACGGCCGGTGAGGCGCACCCGCGGCCGCACCCGCGGCCGCACCTGCGGCGGGCCCGTGAGGGGCCGCCGCGGCGGGTGAGGGCGCGCGGGAGAGCGACACCTCCTAAGACGCCCCCTGGCACCCTCGAAGGAGCCGGTCCGGCCCTGTCACCAGCGCGGACACGCACGTCCGCGCTGGTGTCCCGGGGGCCCTCCGCAACGGGCACCTTGCCCGACAGATGACACACGGCGCGTGACAGGATGTAGCCATGCCCTCCGCTGTGACCACGTTGTCCGAGCTGACCGAACACCCGATCGTGCAGGCCCCCATGGCGGGCGGCGTCTCAGGGCCCGAGCTGGCCGCCGCCGTCAGCGAGGCGGGCGGCCTGGGCTCCCTCGCGGCGGGCTACAAGACGCCGGAGGCCATGTACGAGGAGATCAAACAGGTCCGGCGGCTCACCGACCGCGCCTTCAACGTGAACCTCTTCATGCCCCAGCCCCCGACCAGCGATCCCGCCGCCATCGAGGTGTACCGGGACCAGCTCGCGGGTGAGGCGGCCTGGTACGAGACCGCGCTCGGCGACACGGACCGGGGCAGCGACGACGCGTACGAGGGCAAGCTCGCCATCCTCTTCGACGACCCCGTCCCCGTCGTCTCCTTCCACTTCGGCTGCCCCACGCGCAGCGTGCTGGAGCGCTTCGCGAAGGTGGGCACCTTCACCGTCGCCACCGTCACCTCGGCCGCCGAGGCCGAGACGGCGCAGTGGTCGGGCATCGACGCGGTGATCGTCCAGGGCGTCGAGGCGGGCGGCCACCAGGGCACGCACCGCGACGACCCGCAGATCGACGGCGCCAGCTCGGGCATCGGGCTGCTGTCGCTCGTGACGCAGGTCAAGGAGGCCGTGCAGGTGCCGATCATCGCCGCGGGCGGGCTGATGCGCGGCGGCCAGATCGCGGCCGTGCTGGCGGCGGGCGCGAGCGCGGCGCAACTGGGCACGGCGTTCGTCGTCTGCCCCGAGTCGGGCGCCAGCGAGGTCCACAAGCAGGCGATGACCAACCCCCTCTTCGTCCGTACGGAGCTGACCCGCGCCTTCTCGGGACGCCCGGCGCGCGGCCTGGTGAACCGCTTCATCCGCGAGCACGGCCCGTACGCGCCCGCCGCCTACCCGCAGATCCACTACCTGACGGCTGGCCTGCGCAAGGCGGCGGCCAAGGCGGGCGACCCGCAGGGCATGGCGCTGTGGGCGGGCCAGGGCCACCGGCTGGCGCGCGCGCTGCCGGCGGCGCAGCTCGTGGAGGTCCTGGCGGCCGAGCTGTCCGTGGCCCGCGAGGGCATGGCGGTACGCGGCGGAGCGGGCGGCCCCGCTTGAGCGCCCCGGTCTTCCTCGCCGACACGGCCGGGCTGGCCGTCGGCACGGTGGTGCTGGAGGGGCCCGAGGGGCGGCACGCCGTCTCCGTACGGCGGCTGCGCGCGGGCGAGGAGATCGTCCTGACGGACGGCGCGGGCACCGGCGCCTACGGCACCGTGGCCGGGGCCGAGGGCAAGGACCGGCTGACGGTGACGGTCACTGAGGTACGGACCGAGCCCGAACCCCGTCCCCGCATCACCGTCGTTCAGGCGCTGCCCAAGGGCGACCGAGGCGAACTGGCCGTCGAGACCATGACCGAGACCGGCGTGGACGTGATCGTCCCGTGGGCGGCGGCGCGCTGCGTGACGCAGTGGAAGGGCGAGCGCGGGCTCAAGTCGCTCGCCAAGTGGCGTGCCACGGCGCGCGAGGCGGGCAAGCAGGCGCGAAGGCTGCGCTTCCCCGAGGTCGCGGACCTGGCCACCACCAAGCAGGTCGGCGCGCTGCTCTCCGGCGCGGCGCTGGGCGCGGTGCTGCACGAGGAGGGCAGCGCGCCGCTGGCCACGGCCGCGCTTCCGGGCGACGGGGGCGGCGCGGGGGACGGGGGCATCGTCCTCGTCGTCGGGCCCGAGGGCGGGGTCTCGCCCGAGGAACTGACCGCGTTCGCCGAGGCGGGCGCGCAGCCCTGCCGACTCGGCCCGACCGTGCTGCGCACCTCTACCGCGGGCACGGCTGCCGCTGCTCTGCTGCTGGCCCGTACCGGGCGCTGGAGCTGATGCCGGGCGCCGTCCGCGTGCCTTGTGTCTGTGTGCCTGCCGGTGCTCGGTGCGTCTTTATTGCGGGCAGGGCTGCCGGGGTTCTGCTGTTGGCCCGTAGCGGGTGCTGGAGCTGATGCCGGGCGCCGTCCGCGTGCCCTGTCCCTGGGAGCCCGCCGGTACCCAGCGGACCTCGACCCTGGCCGCGCCCTCGCCGAACGAGGCCAGCCGCTCGGAGTGCGCGAGGGCACGGCGCGTCATCGGGAGGCGGGGCGCCTCGCGGCGCAGCAGCGGCGTCGAGACGACGTAGTCCAGATCGCGCCAGCCGCGCGGGAGCGCGGCGGCGACGGCGGGGTCGTGCGCGGCCGTACGGGACCAGACGGCGCCCGTGCGCGGCCGGAACCCGCTGTGCACGAGGCCGAGCCAGAGCGTGCCGTCGCTGAGCACGCGGTCCGATTCGGGGCGTGCGACGGAGGCGCGCAGCCAGGAAAGGGCCTGCCGCTGCGGGGCGTTGGCCTCCGCTGTGAGGACCGCGCGGTCCCCCTCGTACCAGCGTGGCACGGTCCCGAGCAGTGCGGCGGCGGCCAGGAGCCACACCAGCGTCCAGCGGCAGACGGTCAGGAGCAGGTGCTCCGTACGGAGTTCGTCGTCCGGCACGGCGTGCTCGTCGTCCTGTACGGAGTGCTCGCCGTCCCGTGCGTCGCGTCGGCCGTGCAGGACGCGGGACGTGAGCGCGGCGGCGAGCGCGGCCAGGGAGAGGGCGAGGAACGGCAGCGCCTGCACGGCGTACGTCGAGACGTCGGGGTGGCCGCCCGTGCCGGAGGGGCACAGCGCCGCGAAGGCGGTGGGCAGGAGGACGGCGAGCGCGGGCCCGGCCGACGCCCTCGCCGTACGGGACCAGCGCGCGCCCTCGACCAGCAGCAGCGCGGCCAGCAGCCCCGCGACGGGCAGCACCAGGTCGCAGGAGAGCCAGCCCTCGATCATGCGGCGCGCGGCGGATCCTGGCGTGAACACGGAGCCGGAACCGGCGTCGGCCAGCCGTTCGCGGAGCGCCCCGAGCAGCGAGGCACCGGGCCGGGACGCGCCCGGAGGCGGCAGCAGTCCGCCGCGCAGGAAGGCGAGGAGTACCCAGGCCAGCAGGGGGAGCAGGAAGCCGCAGGCGGCGGCGAGTGCGGACCGTCCGCGTGCGCCGCGCGTCGTCTCGTGCGGGCTGTGCGGGGTGTGCGGGGTGTGCGGGGTGTGCGGGCTGTGCGTCCAGAGCGTCAGGAGCAGCGCGGGCAGCGCCACGAACGCCGTCTCCTCGGTGAGCACCGCGACGGCGGCGGCCAGCCCGGCCGCGAACGGGCGCCAGGCAGTGCGGCGTTGTGGGTGCGGGGGCACGGCGAGGACGAAGGCGCACAGGAGCCAGGGCAGTGCGAGGCCGTCGGAGGAGACGGCCCGCAGTGTGACGACGGACAGCGGTGAGAGCCCGTACAGCGCCACCGCCGCACCCGCAGCCCACCGGGGCAGCCGCAGGCGGCGCGCCAGCACGTACAGCAGCACCACGCTCATGGCGCTCGCCGCCAGCGCGACGGCCCGCACCGGCGCCACGGTCAGCGACTCGGGCGAGAGGAGCGCGGGAAGCCAGGTGAGGAGGGCGAGTTGGAGCGGTGCGAGCGGCGGCTGGTCCCAGTGGTAGGTGGCGAGCGCGAGCCCTTCGCCGTGCTGGACGGCCCAGGCGTCGGCGAGCAGGGCGGCCTCGCGCTCGGAGACGAGGGGGTAGTGCGTGACGTTCCAGCCCTGCGCGAGCAGCACGGCCGCGAGCAGCGCGCAGCACAGCAGTACGTCGGCGCGCGAGCGGCGCCAGGGCCGTACGGGCGGGGGCGGTACGGGGGCCGCCGGGCCTGGCTGCGGCGGCGGGGGAGCGGGGTCGGTGGGGTCGGTGGGGCCGGGCTCGGGGTCGGGGCCGTGCGGTGACGCCGTCGGCGTGACGAGGGCGGTCACAGCGAGGACCCCTTCCGGAGGGCGGCGGACAGCGACGACGCGGGGCGCGGTGGCCGGACGAGAGAGAGGCAGGAAGGCACGGCCCGATCCTCGCGCCCTGCCACGGGGTGCGGTTCTGTGCGGCGGGCGAATCACCCGTACGTAGTCATGGGGCGTACGGGAGGCGACGCGTCCGCGCGCGTTCGCGTACACCCGCGCGGCACCGACCGCCTCGGTTCCGGGACGTGGCCGAGGCGTTGCCGTACCGAGGCGGGAACGGGGCTGTGCGCGGGGGCGGCGTGGTGGGAAGGTGCGTGTATGGGGGCATTACGGCGTAAGCGGACGAGTGGATCATCTCGGTCGGTGCGCGGGCCGCTGCGGGTGGCCGGTGCCGTGGGTGCCGTGGGGGTACTGGTCGGCGGGGTGGTCGCCTGCGAACCGGTCGCGGGCGGCCTGAACTCCGCCGCCGTCGCCCTCACCACCGACCAGGCGGGTACCCGGTCACTGGAGAGCGCCGGTGTCGACGTCCAGTGGATGAGCTGTACCGCGACCGTCGGGCAGCGTGGCGGCTCCGCTTCCGCTTCCGCGTCGTCAAGTGCGAACGGGAGTGGGAGCGGGAAGGCGCGGCGGCAGGTCGCGAAGGTGGACTGCCAGGGGGAGACCAAGAGCGGCGCGGAGATCACCGTCAGGGGCAAGGTGACGGAGGAGCACGACGGCCGGTGCGTACGGGGCGATCTGACGGCGAAGGTCGGCAAGCGCACCGTCTTCCGCGCCGAGGTGCTGGGCAACTGCGCGGCGCCGTCCGCCTCCGCCTCGTCCTCGCAGAGCGGTTCGGAGCCGCCGGAGGAGACGGAGCCACCGGGGACGGAGTCACCGGAGCCGACGGTGACCGAGACGGTGACCCCCACCGGCACCACCTCGCCGACGGCCCCGCCGGAGACCCCGCCGGTCACGGTCACGGTGACGGCTTCCCCCGACCCGCCGCCGTCCGACCCCTCGCCCGATCCGCCGCCGCCCTGCGAGTGCGAGACGCCCGGCCAGCGGGACGCGGGTACGGGGCGCTGAGGCGCGGGGGCGGCCGAGGCGCCCGGGTGGGCGCCCGTCCAACCCGGGGCCCCGCCGTCCGCCCTCGCGCGCGGGTGTCCCGGTAGCATCCCGTGCATGGCTGGAGAACCTCAGGCCGACTGCCTGTTCTGCAAGATCGTCGCGGGTGACGTCCCCGCGACCGTCGTCCGGGAGACGGACACGACGGTCGCCTTCCGGGACATCAACCCCCAGGCGCCGACGCACGTCCTGGTGATCCCCAAGGCGCACTACCCCGACGCCGCGTCCCTGGCGACGGGCGCGCCGCAGCTCGCGGCCGACGTGCTGCGCGAGGCGGGGCGCGTGGCCGAGGAGGAGAAGATCGCGGCGGCCGACGGCGGCCCCGGCACCGGCTACCGCGTCGTGTTCAACACCGGCGCAGGCGCGGGCCAGACCGTCTTCCACACGCACGCCCATGTGCTCGGCGGGCGCGGTCTCGAATGGCCTCCCGGGTAGGGAACGGTAACTCCCCTTGTCCTTGAGAGAGTTGGTCGTCCTCGGCACCGCCAGCCAGGTCCCGACCCGGCACCGCAACCACAACGGCTACGCCCTGCTCTGGGACGGCCAGGGCATCCTCTTCGACCCGGGCGAGGGCACGCAGCGCCAGATGGTGCGCGCCGGTGTCGCCGCGCACGACCTGACCCGGATCTGTGTGACGCACTTCCACGGAGACCACTCGCTGGGTCTCGCGGGCGTCATCCAGCGCATCAACCTGGACCGGGTGCCGCACCCGGTGACGGCGCACTTCCCCGCGAGCGGCGCCCGCTTCTTCGAGCGGCTGCGCTACGCGACGGCCTACCGCGAGACGGTGGCGCTGCGCGAGGCGCCGGTCACCGGCCCCGGCGTGCTGGCCTCCCCGGAGGCGGACGCGGACGCCGCCCAGGGCCGCTCCGGCCGCCCCGGCCGGGATTCCGGTGCGGCGGGTGACGGCGACGGGACGGGTGCCGCGCGGGTGCCGTTCACGCTGTACGCCGAGAAGCTGTCGCACCCCGTCCAGGCGTACGGCTACGGTCTCGTCGAGCCCGACTCCCGGCGCATGCTGCCCGAGCGCCTTGCCGCGCACGGCATCGCGGGCCCCGACGTCGGCCGCCTCCAGAGGGAGGGCGAGCTGCGGGGCGTGCGCCTGGAAGACGTCAGCGAGCCGCGCAGGGGCCAGCGCTTCGCCTTCGTGATGGACACCCGGCTGTGCGACGGCGTGTACGCGCTGGCCGAGGGCTGCGACATGCTGGTCATCGAGTCGACGTTCCTGGACGAGGACGCGGAACTGGCCCGCGAGTACGGCCACTTGACGTCGGGTCAGGCGGGGCGCGTGGCGGCCGAGTCCGGGGTGCGCAGCCTCGTGCTCACCCACTTCTCACAGCGCTACAGCGACCCCTCGGCCTTCGCACGCGAGGCGCGGGCCGCCGGTTTCGAGGGCGAGCTGACGGTGGCGGAGGACCTGCTCCGGGTGCCGGTGCCGAAGCGTCGCGGGGGCTGACGGGGCGGGGCGTCGCGGGCCGCCCGCGCAGCGGCTCATGGCGACCCGTCGCGACCCGTGACGCCGGGGAAACCGCTCGACGGATTCGACACGGCCGCCGCGCGTTCTTCGGGCCCCGAGGCGTATCCACTTGAACTGCCGCGCGTTCCGGAAGCGGCAGATGACCTTGCCGTCTCTGGAGGTCAGGACTGTGCGGAGGTCGTGGACGGCGCGGGAGCGAGCGACGTGGCGGCCTCCCAGGCGAATCCGTCCGGGTCGGTGAAGGGGCCGGTGGTGCTGCCGAGGACGATGCGGTGCGAGCCGGTGCCGTCAGCGGGGACGCCGAGATCCTTGGCCAGGCCGTGGCGCTTGTAAAGCGCCAGCTTGACGCGGCTGGCATCGCCGGAGGCGAACTCGGCGTACTTGCCGCCGAAGCTCCTGGCCACGGTCAGGCCCCGGCCGACGTAGAACTGCTTGCTGGCCTTCACGTCCTCGACACCGAGCAGGAGGACGACCTCGTCGATCTCGCCGGTGGCCGGGCCGGTGTCCTTCTTCGCCGAGGTCGCGACCTTCCAGATCGTCCCGTCCGGCGACTGGACGACGCCGCCGTAGCCCCACAGCGACTTCGCTGCGGGCTTGAGCACCGTGGCGCCGGCGTCCACGGCGGCGCCGAGGAAGCTGTCGACGGTGGCCGGCCCGGACACCGTGAGCGCCAGGGTGAAGCCGCGGAATCCGGTGGAGCGCTCCTCGGACGCCCGCAGGTGAATGTGCGTGTCCACTCCGAAGGCGGTGCAGAAGCGGCGGGCGGCCTCGGGGTCGGCCACCTCCAGGGTGACGGATGCGAGAGATGCGGTGGATGCGGTGGTTGCCATGACCATCACGCTAGGGGCTGCCCGGCGGCCGGGGCTTCTCGATTCCTGACCGGTCTTGTCACCTGCTTCGCCACACACGCGGGCATACCCTCCACTGTGACCGCGCGTCCCGTGTCACCGGCCGTGCTCGCGGCACCGGCGGGGTCGGCCGCCGCATCCGCCGCGCGGCGCCGGAAGACCCCGGGCGGCATGCCGACCAGCTCGGTGAAGCGGGTGGTGAACGTGCCCAACGACGCGCAGCCGACCGCGAAACAGATCTCGGTGACGCTGAGGTCGCCACGCCGCAGCAGCGCCGTCGCCCGCTCGATGCGACGCGTCATCAGGTACGCGTACGGCGACTCGCCGTAGGCGGCCCGGAACTGTCGGCTGAGGTGACCGGCGGACATGTTCACCCCGCGGGCGAGCGCCTCCACGTCCAGCGGTCGCGCGTACTCCCTGTCGATCCGGTCGCGGACGCGGCGCAGCCGCGCGAGATCGGACAGGCGCTGCGCCTCGACGCGTGCACGCCGCCACTCGGGCTGACACATGGGCGGACTCCCCCTTCATTCTTTCTGCTTCCCGACGACGCCTGTGAGCGCCTCGATTGTGCGGACCGGCCACACCGATGCCGTACGGCTCAGCGAAGCTCCTGGATGCGGACCAGGTTGCCTGCGGGGTCGCGGAAGGCACAGTCACGGATGCCGTACGGCTGCTCGGTCGGCTCCTGGACAACCTCGGTGTCACCGGCCTGCGCCTTTTCGAAGGTGGCGTCGAGGTCCGGGGTGGCCAGCAGGATCCAGCCGTAGGTGCCCTTGGCCATCATCTCGGTGATGGTGCGGCGCTCGTCCTCGGTGATCCCCGGGTCGGCGGCCAGCGGCGCCAGAAGGAGGGACGTGTCAGGCTGGCCGGCCGGGCCGACCGTGATCCAGCGCATCCTGCCCTGGCCGACGTCGCTGCGGACCTCGAAGCCGAGGACGTCGCGGTAGAAGGCGAGCGACGCGTCCGGGTCGTCGTGCGGCAGGGAACTCGTGTGAATGGTGATGTCCATGACGAGCA
This sequence comes from Streptomyces sp. NPDC054796, assembly GCF_053611545.1. Taxonomy (NCBI): domain Bacteria; kingdom Bacillati; phylum Actinomycetota; class Actinomycetes; order Kitasatosporales; family Streptomycetaceae; genus Streptomyces; species Streptomyces sp. NPDC054796. The sequence continues at coordinate 77,935 of NZ_JBSHAO010000035.1, forward strand.
GGATAAAACGGGCCCACGTCCCGTACTTCTCGATTCCTGATCGATCCGGCCACGCTCGGACGCGAGCGGCCCTTGCCTCTTTGATGCGTATCCGGGTCGCACTCCGGATCGCGGCGCGGCTGTGTACGGTCTGTGCCCATGTCTCCCGTCCCCGCTTCCGTCCCTGACCCTGTCCAGCGCGCGCGTCCCCGCCAGTGCCTGACGCGGGTCGGCGGCCGTACGGTCGCGTACGCCGATCACGGAGGCGGCGGCGTCCCGCTGCTCGCGCTGCACGGGACGTTCGGGCGCGGGGCCGCGTTCGCGGGGATCGCGGAGCGGCTGGCGGGGCGCGTCCGGGTCATCGCGCCCGACCAGCGGGGCCACGGCCACACCGACCGCGCCGACGACTACGGCGCCGACGCGTTCGTCGAGGACGCCGCCGCCTTCGTCCGGCACCTCGGGCTCGGCCCGCTGCCGGTGCTCGGGCACTCGCGCGGCGGTATCACGGCGTACCAACTGGCGGCCCGGCACCCGGAGCTGGTGTCGGCGCTGCTCGTCGAGGACGTCGGCCCCGTGATGCGGCGGCCCGAGGTGGACCGCCCGACGCTCGACGTGCGCGGCTGGCCCCGTACGGCCCCGACGCGGGAGGAACTGGGCGCGGCCATCGTCGCCGCCGGGGTGCCGGACGTCTCGTACTTCCTCCAGAGCGCCGAGCCCGAGGGCGGGGCCGGACCCGATGGCGGGGGCTGGCGGCTGCTCTTCGACTGGGACGACATGATGGCGGTGCAGGAGAGCGGCGTCGGCGACTGGTGGCCGGAGTGGCTCGGCTCCCGCTGCCCCGCGCTCGTGCTGCGCGGCGGGCACAGCACGATGCTGCCCGCGCCGCTGGCCCGCGAGATGACCGGACACAGGCCGGACACGCGGCTCGTGGAGTTCCCCGCAGCGGGGCACTGGATCCACGACGACGACCCGGACGGGTTCGCCGAGGCGGTGGCGGAGTTCCTGGGCGCGGCTCCGGTTACTGTGGGTGGCCGGTGAGGAGGTGACGAGGTGACCGAGCGTACGGGCACGAAGAGCGCGGGCGGCGCCAGAGCCGCGAAGGCCGCGAAGTCCGTCGAGGGCGGCAAGGAGGCCCAGGGCACAGGCGGCGCGGGCGGCACACGCGGTGCGAAGGCCCGGACGGCCGGGGCGGCCGGGAGGGCCGCGAAGGCTGCGCGCGGTCCCGCGAGCGGGCGGCCCCGTAACCCCAGGGGCCAGGGCGAGCGGCTGCGCGAGGAGATCCTTCAGGCCACCGAACGGCTGCTGGAGCAGGTCGGCAGCGAGGACGCGCTGTCGCTGCGCGCCGTGGCCCGCGAGGTCGGCATCGCCGCGCCCAGCATCTACCGCCACTTCACCGACAAGACCGAGCTGGTGTGGGCCACCCTCGCCCAGAACTTCGACCGCCTCGGCGAGGCCATGGGCGAGGCCGACGCCGCCGCGTCCCAGGACGAGCCGGTGGAGCGGCTGCGCGCGCAGTTGCGCGCGTACTGCCATTACGCGGTGACGCACCCCGCCAAGTACCGCCTGATGTACGAGACGTGGCAGACGCCCGTCGAGAACGAGCGGCTGACCGCGCACCCCGCGCGCGTGGTCGTCGGCGGCTGGGACGAGGCACTGAAGCGCTGCGAGGCTGCGGGCTGGCGGGTGCGGGGCACGCGCGCCGAGGCACCGTACGTGCTGTGGTCGGGTGTGCACGGACGGGTCACGCTGTGGCAGGTCATGCCGCGGCGCAAGGACCCGAAGCGGCTGGAGAACTTCGTCGACGAGCTGCTGGGGCTGCTGCTGGAGCGGTGAGCCCCGCCTCCCGCCTCACCGCTCACTTTCCGGGCTCGGTCCGCCCTTGTCCGAACCCCGCCCGAACCCTGCTCCGACCTCCCCTTTCCCTTTTTCTGGGCGCTGCTTGGCGTGCCCTTGACGCGGCGCGCCCCGGATTTCACGGGGTAGGGATACATGCGTAAGCTAACGCCTGTTACCTCATCTTCGGTACGCAAGGAGCGCGGCATGACCCCCACCGCACCCGCACCCACCCACGCACCCCTCCCCACGGAGCCCCCGCCAGGCTGCCCGTTCGACCCGCCCGCCGGTCTTGACCGGCTCCGCGTCGAGGAGCCGCTGTCCAAGGTCTCGCTGCCGGACGGCACCTGGGCCTGGCTGGCCACGCGCTACGCGGACGTCCGCGCGATCCTCGGCGACCAGCGCTTCAGCTCGGACACCACGCGCCCCGGCTACCCCCTCAGCGGCATGACGGGTGGCGCCCCCGTCGACGGCGCGGCCCGCGGCTTCATCCGCATGGACCCGCCGGACCACACCCGGCTGCGCCGCATGGTCACGCGTGACTTCATGGTCAAGCGCGTCGAGGCACTGCGCCCCACGCTCCAGAAGATCACCGACGAGCTGTGCGACGCGATGGAGCAGACCGACCGCGCCGAGCACCCCGTCGACCTCGTCCAGGCGCTGGCCCTGCCGCTGCCCTCGCTGGCGATCAGCCTGCTGCTGGGCGTGCCGTACGACGACCACGAGAAGTTCCAGCACCTGACAGGCCAGTTGCTCTCGCGCGAGCTGCCCGAGGAGGAGCGCGCGACGGCCCGCAAGGAACTGCTCGTCTACCTCAACGGCCTGGTGGCGGCCAAGGAGGCCGAGCCCGGCGAGGACATCCTCAGCAGGCTGCTGACCGAGCAGTACGCGCAGGGCGAGCTGACCCGCGAGGACGTCGTCGCCTTCGCCGCGCTGCTGCTGATCGCCGGGCACGAGACGACGGCCAACATGATCGGCCTCAGCGCCCTCTCCCTCATGCTCGACCATGAGACCGCGGACCAGTTGCGCGAGGACCCCTCGCTCATCCGCGGCGCCGTCGAGGAGCTGCTGCGCTTCCACAGCATCATCCGCAACGGGCCGCGCCGCGCCGCGACCGAGGACGTCGAGATCGACGGGCACCTCATCCGCGCGGGCGAGGGCGTCATCGTCGCCGTGCCGGCGGCCAACCGCGACGAGGCGACCTTCCCCGAGCCCGACCGGCTCGACGTGTGCCGCCCCAACTCGCAGCACCACGTGGCCTTCGGCTACGGCATCCACCAGTGCCTCGGACAGGCACTCGCCCGCGCCGAACTCCAGGTCGTCATCGGCACGCTGCTGCGCCGCTTCCCCGGGATGCGCCCGGCGGGCCCGGTGGACGAGGTGCCGTTCCGCACGGACATGGCCATCTACGGCTGCCACGAGCTGCCCGTCACCTGGTGACACCCCGCACCCCCGCACCACCCACCCCCGCACCACTCCCCGAACGACCCGCAAGGAGCCCCCTGATGCAGATCACCCTCGACGTCGACAAATGCTGCGCCGCAGGTCAGTGCGTGCTCGTCGCGCCCGAGGTCTTCGACCAGCGTGACGAGGACGGCATCGTCGAGCTGCTGGACGCGAACCCGCCAGCCGAGCAGCACGCGGCCGTCCACGAGGCCGCGACCATCTGCCCCGCCGCCGCGATACAGGTGCACGAGTGACCTCCGGTCCCGTCCCGTCTCCCGCCCCGCCCCCTGCGCGCATCGCGGTCGTCGGCGCCTCGGCGGCCGGGCTCGCGGCCGTCGAGGCGCTGCGCCGCGCGGGCTGGGACGGCGCGCTGACGCTCGTCGGCGAGGAGGAGCACCTCCCGTACGACAGGCCGCCGCTGTCCAAGCAGCTCCTCTCCGGGGACTGGGAGCCCGAGCGCACCACGCTGCGCGGCACCGAGCAGTTGGACGCCCTTGACCTGGACCTGCGCCGTGGTACACGCGCCACCGGGCTCGACCCGGCGACGCGCCGCGTCACCCTGGACGACGGCACGGTGCTGGACTGCGCGGGCGTCATCGTGGCGACGGGCGTGCGCGCACGCACGCTGCCCGGCACGGAGGGCGTGGCGGGCGTCCACGAACTGCGCACCCTCGATGACGCGCTCCGTCTGCGCGAGCGCCTGGCCACGCCGGGGCGTCGGCTCGTCGTCGTGGGCATGGGCGTGCTCGGCGCCGAGGCGGCGGCCGTGGCGCGGAAGCTGGGCCACGAGGTCACCCTCGTCGGCCCGGGCGATGCGCCCATGGTGCGTCCGCTGGGCGCCGGGGTCGGCGAACTCCTCGCGCGGGTGCACCGTTCCAATGGCGTCGAGCTGCTCACCGGGCGGCGCGTGGCCGGGGTCGAGGCCGACGGGGCAGGCAGGGCGACGGGCGTACGCCTCGCTGACGGCACGCATGTGCCCGCCGACACCGTGCTCGTGGCCATCGGCTCGGACCCGGCCGTCGAGTGGCTCGCGGGCCCGGACGGCACGGCGGACGGGCTCGACCTCACCGACGGGCTCGGCTGCGACGCGTACTGCGCCGCCGCCCCCGGCATCTACGCGGCCGGTGACGTCGCCCGCTGGCACCATCCCGTGCTGGAGCGCGGCCTGCGCGTCGAGCACCGGATGAACGCCACCGAGCAGGGCCTGCTCGCGGCTCGCAACCTGCTGGCCGAGCTGGACGGCGAACGCTTCGGGGAGCGGCGGACGTTCGCGCCGGTGCCGTACTTCTGGTCCGATCAGTACGAACTGAAGCTCCAGGCGTACGGGGACCTCGACGCGACGGACCACGTCGAACTGCTCCACCTCGCCGAGGACCCGCACCGGGCCGCCGCGCTCTACGGGCGCGCCGGGCTGGCCACCGGCGTCCTCGCCGTCGGGCTGCCGCCCCGCCAGGTGCGCGGACTGCGCGCGCTGGTCGCCACCCCGGCGCCCTGGGACGAGGCGCTGGCACGGCTGCGGGAGAGCGTGGCGGGCGCAGCGGCTTGAGCCCCCGGGCCCGGTGTGCGGACGGGGGTTGGCCGCCCGCACACCGGGCCCGGTCACAGGGGTGTCCGGCGGGGTGCCTACGCCTCCGCCTGGCCGCCCATCAGCTCCACGAAGCGCTCCAGGCCGATGTTGCCGCCCGAGATGACGACGCCGACACGGCGCGGCAGCGGGCCCACTTTCCCGGTGAGCAGCGCGGCCAGGCCCGTCGCGCCGCTGGGCTCGGTCACGATCTTGAGCCGTTCGAAGGCGAACCGCATCGCGGCACGGATCTCGTCGTCGCCGACCAGCACGACGTCCTCCAGCAGCCGCTGGTTGACGGAGAACGTCAGCTCGCCCGGAGTCACCGCGCCCTGTCCGTCGGCGATGGTCCTGGGCACGCCGTCGAGGGCGACCCGGTGCCCCGCGTCCAGCGAGCGCTTGGTGTCGTCGCCCGCCTCGGGCTCGACACCGATCATGCGGATGCCCGGATACAGGCCCGTCGCCGCCGTGGCCGAGCCCGCCATCAGCCCGCCCCCGCCGATGGGCGTCACCACGGCGTCCAGCTCGCCGGTCTCCGTCAGCAGTTCGAGCACGGCCGTGCCCTGGCCCGCGATGACGTGGGGGTGCTCGTAGGGCGGCACGACGGGCAGGCCGCGCTCCGCCGCGATGCGCCCGCCGATCTCCTCGCGGCTCTCGGTCCAGCGGTCGTAGGTGACGATCTCGGCGCCGTACCCCGCCGTCGCCTCCAGCTTGGCGCGCGGCGCGTCCTCGGGCATTACGATGACGGCCGGGCAGCCCAGTTCGCGCGCGGCGAGGGCGACGGCCTGCGCGTGGTTGCCGGACGAGTAGGCGACGACGCCGCGCTCACGTCGCGCCGGATCCAGTTGGGAGACGGCGTTGTAGGCGCCACGGAACTTGAAGGCGCCGACGCGCTGGTAGTTCTCGCACTTCAGGAAGACCTCGGCGCCCACGAGCCGGTCGAGCGTCCGCGAGCGCAGCACCGGCGTCCGGTGCGCCACCCCTTCCAGCCGCGCCGCCGCCTCGCGCACGTCCTCCAGGGTGACGGGCGCGGTTCCGGTTCTAGGTCCGGTTCCGGTTCCGCTTCCGGTGCTGCTCATGTGCGGGGTGCTCCTGCCGTCGTCGTGCGGGCGCCGGGGCGGGCACGGGGCCTGTCCCGGCGCCGGGTGGGCCGACTACGGAAGGTAGTACATGGGGTTCGGGAGCTTGTACGTCTTTTCCGCGTGGCCGCCTCGCAGGTCGCTGAACTGGTCGCCGAAGTTGCCGAGGATGTCGTAGCCCCGCGACTCGATGTGCGCGCGCGTCCCCGACTTGTACTCGACCGTCGTGCAGTCCGCGCCGCACTCCAGGTAGTCCGGTGGGTTCTTCTCGTCCTTGAGGAAGAAGTGCGCCTTGTCGGCGGGCGCGTCGTAGCCCGCGTTCTTCAGGTTCCGCATGCTCCAGGCGCGCTGGTGTTCGGCGCGACCGGTGACGTAGAAGACGGTGACGCCCTTCTCACGGGCCCAGTTGAGCAGCTTGGGCATGCCGAAGACGGGGTCCATGTCGGTGGTGCGCAGATACTCGTCCTGCGCCTCCTCGGTGAAGTGGTAGCCGATGCGCCGCTCGAAGTTGTACGTCAGCAGCGTGGTGTCGTCGACGTCCACCACGACGGCGGGCCGCTTCGTCCGCTTGCTCTCGTGCTCCTTCGCGAGCGCCTTCTTCAGGTCGCGCCGCGCTTCGGCCGCGATGCCGCGGGCCTGGTGCGCGTAGCTGCTGTCGGGGGAGGCGTAGTGCTCGCCGTCGGCGGTCTCGGTGTCCCCGTAGTACGCCTCGATCAAGTCCTTCACCTTGTCCAGGTTGGGGATCTCCTTGTCGGAGCGCGGCACGGAGCGTTCGGCGGTCGCCTGGCCGATGCCGAAGAGCGCGGTGCCCGCGACGGCGGCGACGACGGCCAGCGCACCGGCCCGTACACGGGCACGGCGGAGGGGTGAAGTGGGGGGCATGCGCTGCTCCTTGAGGCAGGGGCCGGAGGGACGCGAGGGAACGTAGCAGCGGGGGCGTGGCCCGTTCTACGCGCGAAGAATCAACTTTGCGTAAAACGTCGGAGGGTGGCCGGGGCGTAGCGCTGAATTGCGCGGCGCCCGCGCGTGCGGGCAGGGTGCGCTCGTACGCGCCGACGTCCGTGCCCGTACGCGCCCGAAAGGAACCGCATGTCACTGCGCCACCACGAGATCGCCGAAGCCGGTCACCGCATCCTGAACCCGTTCACCGACGAGAAGCTGGCGCTGCTCGCCGAGGCCGTCGGGCCGCGGGAGGGGCAGCGGCATCTCGACCTCGCCTGCGGCAAGGGGGAGCTGCTGGCGCGCTGGGCGCGGGACCACGGCACAGGCGGCGTCGGCGTCGACGTCAGCAAGGTCTTCCTGGAGGCGGCCCGCGCCCGCGCCCAGGAGCTGGGCGTCGCCGACCGGCTGGAGTTCGAGCGCGGCGACGCGGGCGCCTACGAGGCCGGGCCCGGCGCCTACGACCTCGTCTCCTGCCTCGGCGCGACGTGGATCGGCGGCGGCCTCGCGGGCACCCTCGACCTGCTGCGCCGGGCCCTGCGGCCGGGCGGAACGGTGCTGGTCGGGGACGTGTTCTGGCGCGCCGAGCCCTCCGAGGAGGCGTGCGAGGCGCTGGGCCTGGAGCGGGACGACTACGCCTCGCTGGCCGGGACCAACGAGCGGTTCGAGGCAGCGGGCCTGGAGCTGACGGGCATGGTCCTCGCGGACGAGGAGAGCTGGGACCGCTACGTCGCGACGCAGTGGCGCACCATCACCGACTGGCTCCGCGCCCACCCGGGCCACCCCGACGCACCCGACATGCGCGACTTCCTCCGCCAGTCCCGCGACTCCCACCTCGCGTACGGGCGGGATCTGCTGGGCTGGGGCGTCTTCGTGCTCCGCGAGCGCGCGAACGCGTGAACTGAACCTGCGCGGGGCGCGGCCGGGACCCGGGCGCGCCCCACACCACGAGCGCGGGCGCCGGAACTCGGGTGCCGCTGGGCAGCCCGCGCCGGGCCCCGCCGCCGGACTCGTCAGCGCCGGATCCGCCCGCGCCGGGCCGTGGGCGCCGGAACCCGGGGCGCTGGGCCGTCGGCGCCGGAGTCCGTGGGCGCCGGAACTCGGGGGCGCTGCTGGAGTCCGTCGGCGCCGGACTCGTACGCGCCGGAGTCCGTCGGCGCCGGAACGCGTCCCTGCCGGGCCCGTCGGCAACCGGAACCCGCCCGCGCCGGCCCCCCGCCAGCGGACCCGCCCGCGCCGGAACGAACCCGTCAGCGCCAGGCCGGGGCGCCCGGTTCCGTCGCGTGGGGGGTCGTCGCCTCGATCTTGTCGCGGATCTCGCGCATCACCGCGACGACCCGCGCCTCGTGCTCGCCGGTGAGCCGTGCGACGGGCACCGAGCAACTGACCGCGTCCGTCGCGGGAGAGTCGTAGCGCAGCGCGAAGCCGAAGCCCGCGATGCCGGTGACGCCCTCCTCGCGGTCGATCGCGTAGCCGCGCTCGCGCACCTCGGCGAGGTCGGCCACGAGTGCCGCGCGGTCGGGGTGGGTGCGGGGCGTGTGCCGCTCCAGTTCCCCGTCGGGCACGGGGAGTTCGCCGTCCGGCCGCTCGGCGAGGAGCGCCTTGCCGAGGGCGCCGACGTGCGCGGGCAGGCGCCGCCCGACGCGGCTGAGGGTGCGCAGGTACTCGTGGGACTCGCGGGTCGCGAGATACACCACGTCGCCCCGGTCCAGTCGGCCCAGGTGGATGGTCTCGCCGAGCGCCTCGGACGCCTCCTCCATGAAGGGGCGCACGGCCCGTACGCGCGGGTCGCTGTCGAGGTAGCTGGTGCCGGTGAGCAGGGCGCGGATGCCGATCCCGTAGAGGGAGCCCGTCGCGTCCGTACGGACCCAGCCGCGCTCGATCAGGGTCTGGAGCAGCGCGTACATGCTGCTGCGGGGGACACCGAGTTCCTCGGCCAGCTCGCGCAGCCGGGCCGGGCGGTCCCCGCGCGCCGCCAGCACTTCCAGCAGGTCCACGGTGCGGGAAGCCGATTTCACGGCGCGTACGCCACCCGTCTCTGACATGGGCCGATCGTAATCGCCCACATCCGCGCACCGGACTGTTCACCGTCGCCGGGGTATTGACCGGCGCCTGTTCACCTCCCTAATCTCCATCTCCATACGTAGACGCCATCTACATACGGAGACAACTTGAATCCGGTGATCACCGCATGACGGCGCGCACGGCGAACGCGTCGACCCCGGCGGACACGACGCGCGTGGCGGCGCGGCTGCGCGACGGCATGGCGGAGGGAGTCCTCTCCTTCCCGCTCACCAGCTTCGGCCGCGACGGGGAACTGGACCTGCCCGGCTACCGCGACTACCTCGCCGCCCAGCTCGCCACCCGCCCCGGCGCGCTCTTCCCCGCCTGCGGCACCGGCGAGTTCTTCTCGCTGGACGAGGACGAGTACCGCCAGGTCGTCGCCGCCGCCGTCGCCGAGGCGGGCGGCGCGCTGCCCGTCGTCGCGGGTGTCGGCTACGGCTGGGCGCAGGCGGCCCGCTTCGCGCGGATCGCCGAGGAGGCGGGCGCCGACGCCGCGCTCGTCATGCCGCACTACCTCGTCAAGGCGCCGCAGGACGGCCTCGTCGCGCAACTGCGGCACCTCGCCGCGCGCACCCGCCTGCCGCTGATCGCCTACCAGCGTGACCAGGTCACCTACGGCAGGGACGCGCTCGCGCGGATCGCCGCCGTTCCCGGCGTCATCGGGCTCAAGGACGGCCACGGCGACCTCGACCGGCTCCAGCGGCTCACCCTCGCCGCGCCGGACGGCTTCCTCTTCTTCAACGGCGCCGCCACGGCCGAGGTCCAGGCCAGGGCGTACGCGACCGTCGGCGTCCCCGCCTACTCCTCTGCCGTGCACGCCTTCGCGCCCGAGATCGCCGACGCCTTCTACGCCGCGCTGCGCGCACGCGACGACGACCGCGTCGAGACGCTGCTGCGCGACTTCTACGTGCCGCTCGTCGAGCTGCGCGACCGCGTGCCCGGCTACGCCGTCTCGCTGGTGAAGGCCGCCGCCCGGCTGCGCGGGCGCCCCGTGGGCCCCGTAAGGGCGCCGCTCACGGACCCGGAACCCCAGGACCTCGCCCGACTCGACAAGCTGCTGGCCACCGGCCTCGACCTCGTAGGAGCCGCCGCATGAGCACCGCCGACACCCCTGAGACCGCCGCCCCCGTCCCCGCCCCCGTCCCCGCCGACCTGACGATCGCCGAGGTGCGGCTCACCCCGATCCTCGTCGCCGACCCCCCGCTGCTCAACACCCAGGGCGTGCACCAGCCGTACACGCCCCGTCTGATCATCGAGGTCGTCACGGCCGACGGGGTCACCGGCGTCGGCGAGACGTACGGGGACACCAAGTACCTCGACTTGGCCCGCCCGCTGGCGAAGCGCCTGGAGGGCCACCGGGTCGACGGGCTGAACGCGCTCTTCGCGCTCGCCGACGAGGTCCACGTGGACGCGGCCCGCGTCGAGAACTCCGTCGACGTCGGCGGGCTGCGCGGCGTACAGACGGCGGACAAGCTGCGGCTCTCCGTCGTCTCCGGCTTCGAGGTCGCCTGCCTCGACGCGCTCGGCAAGGCCACCGGGCTCCCCGTCCACGCCCTCCTGGGCGGCAAGGTCCGCGACCGCGTCGACTACAGCGCCTACCTCTTCTACCGCTGGGCCGAGCACCCCGACGGCGCCGGAGAGCCCGACGGCTGGGGCGCGGCCACCGACCCCCAGGGCGTCGTCGAGCAGGCACTGCGCTTCGTGCGCGACTACGGCTTCCGCTCCTTCAAGCTCAAGGGCGGCGTCTACGAGCCCGAGCGGGAGATCGCCGCGATCCGCGCCCTCGCCGAGGCCCTGCCGGGCAAGCCGCTGCGTCTCGACCCCAACGGCGCCTGGTCCGTGCCGACGTCGCTGAAGGTCGCCGAGGAGCTGCGCGACGTACTGGAGTACCTGGAGGACCCCACCAGCGGCACCGCCAACATGGCCGAGGTCGCCGCCGCCGTGGACGGGCTGCCGCTCGCCACCAACATGTGCGTGACCACGTTCCAGGAGATACCGGAGGCGTTCACCAAGGGCGCCGTCCAGGTGGTGCTCAGCGACCACCACTACTGGGGCGGCCTGCACCGCACCCGCGAACTCGCCGCCGTCTGCCGCACCTTCGGCGTCGGCGTCTCCATGCACTCCAACACCCACCTGGGCATCAGCCTCGCCGCGATGACGCACGTCGCGGCCACCGTCCCCCAGCTCGACCACGCCTGCGACAGCCACTACCCGTGGCAGACCGAGGACGTCATCACCGAACGCCTCGCCTTCCGCGACGGCGCCGTCGCCGTCTCCGACGCGCCAGGACTGGGCGTCACGCTCGACCGCGACAAGCTGGCCGTCCTGCACCAGCGCTGGCTGGACGACGACGGCACGATGCGCGACCGCGACGACGCGGCTGCCATGCGCAAGGCCCAGCCCGGCTGGACGGCTCCGGCCGTGCCGCGCTGGTGACGTGGCGCGCGTTCGCGCGCGCCTGAGTGTCCCCATCCCCCCATCCCCATCCCCCGTGCCGTGCCCCGGCGAGGACC
>NZ_JBSHAO010000035.1:89361-91320 GCF_053611545.1 Streptomyces sp. NPDC054796
CCCCGGCTGTAGGCCCCGGCCGGGGCGGCGTTGGTTTGGGGGCGCGCGTCCCGCGGGGCTTTGTTGACCCAACCCCCCCACCCCCACCCCCGGCGCCGTCCCCCGGCTAGAACGCCCCGGGCCCCGCGCCCCCACCAGTCCCCCTCCCCCTGTCTGTCGGCTGCCCAACGGCGGGCAGCCCCGAAGAGACGGAGCCGCACGTGGCCGCAGACCTCTCCGCGCACGTCGCCCCGCAGGACCCGGCGGTACGGACCGCCGTCAGCAAGATCTTCAGGCGGGTCGTCCCGCTCTTCTTCGTGATGTTCGTCGCGAACTACATCGACCGCGTCAACATCGGCTTCGCGCAGGACCAGTTGCGCGCCGACGTCGGCATCTCCGCCTCCGCGTTCGGCCTGGGCGCCGGGCTCTTCTTCGTCGCCTACGCGATCTTCGAGGTGCCCAGCAACATGCTGCTGGAGCGGTTCGGCGCCAAGATCTGGCTCACCCGGATCATGGTCACCTGGGGCCTCGTCGCCACCGGCATGGCCTTCGTCACCAGCGTCGAGATGTTCTACGTGCTCCGCTTTCTCCTCGGCGTCGCCGAGGCGGGCTTCTTCCCCGCCGTCATCTACTACTTCACCCGCTGGCTGCCCGACGCGGACCGGGGCCGCGCCACCGCGATCTTCCTCATGGGCTCGGGCACCGCCTCCGTGATCGCCGGGCCCCTCTCCGGGGCGCTGCTGGAGATGCACGGCATCTGGGGGCACAGCGGGTGGCAGTGGATGTTCTTCATCGAAGGCATCGTCTCCGTCGTCCTCGGCGTGGTGGCCTACCGCTTCCTCGACAACAAGGTCGAGGACGCGACGTGGCTCACCGACGCGGAGAAGAACGGCCTGGCGCGGATGGTGGAGGACGAGCAGCGCGCGCGTGACGCGCGCCGCGACACGTCCAAGATCTCCCGCTGGAAGCTGTTCACCGACCCGCAGATGCTGCTCTTCTGCTGGATCTACTTCGCGATATCCATCGCGCTCTACGCCGTCACCTTCTGGCTGCCCAGCATCGTGGACGACATCGGCGGCATCGGAGAGTTCGAGGTCGGCCTGCTGGTCGCGGTGCCCTGGCTGTGCGCGCTCGTCGCGGTGTATCTGACGGGACGGGCCTCCGACCGCACGGGCAGGCGACGCCCCTTCCTCGTCGGCGCGCTGCTCGCGGGGGCCGTGGGGACGACGCTCGCGACGCTCGTCTCGCCCTGGTGGGGGCTGGCGGCGCTGTGCGTGGCGGCGATGGGGTTCAAGACCTCCTCGCCGGTCTTCTGGACGATTCCGCAGAGCTACCTGGACGCACGGGTCGCGGCGCCGGCGATCGCGCTGGTCAACTCGCTGGGGAACCTGGGCGGGTTCGTCTCGCCGACCGCGTTCGGCATCCTGGAGGACGCGACGGGCTCCACCGAGGGCGGCCTGATCGGCCTCTCCGTGGTGGGCGTCCTCTGCGCCCTCAGCGTCCGCTTCCTCCGCGGCGGCGGCCCGCACGACCCCTTCCGCGGGGCGCGCAAGGAAACGCAGGGTTCCCCTTCCACGGACGGCACCCCTTCACGGGACCAACGTTGACCCCCACACGGGGTGCCCGGTTCTTGTTGGGGGCGCCTGCTGCGGGTGCCTCTCAGGGTCTCGTTCGCGTGTTGCAGGCCGGTGGCACGGGTTGTGCCCACCCTCCCCCAGCTACCGCTGGGAGGTGCCCCCTCGCCCTGCGGGACGATTGCCCACAACTTTTGGGTGCCGTTGCCCGGCGCGGGCGGCGTCGTGTTCGGCTGCCTGGCCTGTGGCTTCGGCGCGGCGTGTGGACCGGTTGTTCGCGGCCAGGGCCGCGTGATTCTTGGCTCGGGCCGGTGGTTATGGGGTGCCTGTGTGGTGGGGGTCGGCGCCGCGCCGGGGTGTCTCCTCGGCGTGAAGCCATCGTCGTCAACTCTCCGCCGGTGACTTG
>NZ_JBSHAO010000036.1:0-24091 GCF_053611545.1 Streptomyces sp. NPDC054796
CGAGACCTTCACGCCGAGGAGACACCCCACCGCGGCGCCGACCCCCACCACACAGCAACCCCACACGGCCACCGGCACAAGCCAAGAACCACGCGGCGCCAGCCGCAACGCACCGCAACCACACGCCGCGCCGAAGCCACCGGCCAGGCAGCCGAACACGGCGCCCAGCCACACGCACCGCCCCCGTGCCACGGCGCAAAAATCAGCGCGGGACCCTACGGCACCCACCACACCGGCAAACCGTCCCGCGCAACACCCCCGACGAACCGGCAACCCCCCGTTTCCTTCCGCACCCCGCGAAGGGGACCCGTCCCGCGCAACACCCCCGACGAACCGGCAACCCCCCGTCTCCTTCCGCACCCCGCGAAGGGAACCCGCTACACCCCCGGCGAACAGGCGGGGCCCCGCCCACCCCCGAAGGCGATCGATATGCTCAAACGAACATCGCGCGCCGGGGAAGCCGGGGAACGGGAGACCACATGAGGGAGCCGGTCGAACGCAGGCGGCAGCGGATTCTGGACGCCGTACGGGCCCGCGGCTCGGCGAGGGTGACCGATCTCGCCACGGAACTGGACGTCTCCGTCGTCACGGTCCGCCGCGACGTCGAGGAACTGGCCAGAAGCGGCCAGGTCCGGCGCGGCCACGGCGTCGCCCGCTCCGTGACCCCGCCCGAGGCCGAGCACAGCGCCCCGCCCAGCGGCGAAACCGTCGGCCTCGTGGTCCCGGAACGGCACTCGTACCTCTTCGAGGCCGTACACGGCGCCCGCTCCGTGCTCGAAACCGCAGGTCTCCGCATCGCCCTGCACATCGCGGCCCACACCTCGGGCTCCGAACGGGCCATGACCCAGCAGGCACTGGAGCGCGGCGCCCGCGGCCTGATCGTCGCGCCGCGCTGGCGCAGCGCGGACGCCGAGCGCGTGGACTACGGCTGGCTGGCCGCGCTGCCCGTGCCGGCCGTCCTCATGGAGCGCCGCCCCGCCCCCGGCAGCCCGCTGCACGCGATGGACTCGGTGCGCTCCGACCACTGGTACGGCACGCACCTCGCCGTTGACCACCTCGTCCGCCTCGGCCACCGCCGCATCGTGCTGGCGGCACGCGACGACAGCCCGACGGCCCGCACCGTACGGGCCGCGTTCGCGCAGATCGCGGAGGAGCGCCCCGAGGTGGAGGAGTCGGCGGTCGTGCTGAGTTCACCGACGGCCGTCGCGGATCCCGAGGCGCACGGGGAGGCGCCCGTCGAGCTGGCCGCCGTGCTGCGCGCGCACGGCGCGACCGCCGCCGTGCTGCACGGTGACGTGGACGCGCTGATGCTCGTGCAGCAGTTGCGCGACGAGGGTGTGCGGGTGCCGGAGGACTGCTCGGTCGTGGCGTACGACGATGTGGTCGCGGCCCTGGGCAGCACCCCGCTCACCGCGGTCTCGCCGCCCAAGGAGGAGATCGGGCGGGGCGCGGCCGAGCTGCTGCTGCGGCGGCTGGCGCTGCCGGAGGGCGCGCGCCCTGAGGCGGTACGCAGCGTCGAGCTGCTGCCGGAGCTGAAGGTGCGCGGCTCCACGGCGGCGCCGCCGCGCCCGGCCTGACGGTCCCGTCAGCGGACCTCCCCGTACGGACGCGTCCGTACGGGCCCTTGTCGCACCCGGCGCCCGCGCCAACGGGACAACTCTCGCCCAGAGATGAGCGTTTGAGCGATTTAATTTCTTCTGAGCGATCCATTGACGCTTTTTGACTGAGCGAACAGGATGCCGGTGAATCCCCCAGAGCCGCGGGAGGCCACCGTGCGTCGTCGACTCCGTCAGTCCCTGCCCGCAGCCCTGGCCGCGCTGTCACTGGCGCTCGCCGCCGCCTGTACGGGCGGCGGTGGGGACACCGCGCGCGACGAAGGTCCCGTGCACATCACGTTCTGGTCCGCGCTGCGCGGCAGCCAGGAGGTGGTGGACGCCTACAACAGGACGCACGACGACATCCACGTCGACTTCCAGCAGGTGCCGGGCGGCAACCGCGGCGGCTACGCCAAGCTCAGCAACGCAGCGCGCGCGGGCAACGCGCCCGACGTCGCCACCATCGAGTACCCCGAGGTACCCGGCTTCGCCATAGACGGCGTCTCCCGCGACCTCACCGGCCTCATGAGCGAAGGGCTGCGCGAGAAGCTGCTCCCCCAGGCGCTCGCCCTCACCACCTTCGAGGGCCGCACCTTCAGCGTGCCGCTGGACGTGGAGCCGACGGTCTTCCTCTACCGCAAGGACCTCTTCGACGAGTACGGCATCGACGTCCCCCGCACCTGGGACGAGTTCGCCGACGCGGCCCGCGAGGTCAAGCGCGAGCGCCCGGGCTCACGGATCGTCAATCTGCCGACGGACGACGGCCCGCAGTTCGCCTCGTTCGCCTGGCAGGCGGGCGCCCGGTGGTTCAGCACGGAGGGCGGGGCGTGGAGCGTCTCGATGGCCGACGGGCCCACCCGCAAGGTCGCCGCGTACTGGCAGGACCTGCTGGACCGTGACCTCGTCCACCACAACCCGATCACCAGCCAGCAGGGCATCGCCCAGATCGGCAACGGCCAGGTTCTCGGCAAGCTCAGCGGCGCCTGGGACGCGGGGGCGCAGATCTCCGCGCACCCGGGCCAGAAGGGCAAGTGGGCCATCGCCCCGCTCCCCCAGTGGGACCAGGACCGGCCCCGGCTCGGCACGCACGGCGGGTCCACATTCGCGGTGACCAAGGACAGCGCGCATCCGGAGGAGGCCATGGAGTTCATCGAGTGGCAGGTCTCCAGCCCGGAGGCACTCAAGGCCCGGTTCTCCAGCGGCATCAGCAGCCAGTACCCGGCGGCGCCGGGACTCGTGCCGGTGGCCCGTGCGGCGATGGACACCAGCTACTACGGCGGCCAGGACATCTACCGCCTCTTCGACCGCGAGGCCCGTGCCATCTCCCGGCAGTGGGCGTGGGGCCCGCGGATGACCGCGACGATCAAGACCATGCAGGACGGCTTCGCCCGCGGTTCGGGCGGCGACGGCACCCTCATCGACGCCGTGCGCGAGGCGCAGCGCGCGACCATGCCGGACCTCAAGGCCCTCGGGCTGCGGACCAGGGAGCGGTGACCCGCCGATGACCGCGACCACCCCCTCCACGCCCACCCCCTCCGCATCCGCCTCCGCCTCCGGCCGCGCGGCGAAGGACGCACCCCGCGCCGGCGGCGTCCGCGCCGGGACCCGCAGGACGGCGCGACGCCGTGAACTGGGCGCGGCGGGCGTGCTGATGACCCCCTTCTTCGCGCTGCTGGTGACGGTCTTCCTGATCCCGGTGACCGGAGCCGTCTGGCTGAGCTTCTTCAGCGACGACCAGCCCGGCCTCGGCTTCGGCCCCGAACGCACCGTCTTCGTCGGGCTGCGCAGCTACGAGGCCGTGCTGTCCGACCCCACCTTCCTCGCCGGGATGGGCGTCACCGCGCTCTACTGCGTCTTCTACATCCCGCTGCTCGTGGTGGCCGCGCTGCTGCTCGCGCTGCTGCTGGACTCGGGTGTCGTACGGCTGCGGCGCAGCGCGCAGCTCGGTCTGTTCCTGCCGCACGCCGTGCCCGGCATCATCGCCGCGCTGATCTGGCTCTACCTCTACACGCCGGGCCTGTCCCCGGTCATCGACCTGCTCGGCAAGGCCGACATCACCGTCGACTTCCTGGGTGTGCACACCGTGCTGCCGTCGATCGTCAACATCGCGGTGTGGAGCAACCTCGGCTACAACATGGTGATCTTCTACGCCGCGCTCCAGGCCGTGCCCCGCGAGGTCGTCGAGGCGGCCGTCGTGGACGGCGCCGGCCCGGTCCGCACCGCACTCCAGGTGAAGGTTCCGCTGATCCGCGCCTCGATGGTGATGGTGGCGATGTTCACGCTCATCGGCGCGCTCCAGCTCTTCACCGAGCCGATGCTGCTGAGCCAGGCCACGCCCGTCGTCGGCACCCGCTTCACGCCGAACATGTACATCTTCGACGCGGCCTTCACCCGCAACAACTACGGGCTGGCCGCGGCGGCCTCCGTGGTGCTCCTCCTCGTGACCGTCGCCCTCTCCTACGGGGTGGCCCGCTGGACCAACCGCGCCAACGCCCCCGAGGAGAACGCCCGATGAGCACCGGCACCCGTACCCCGTCGTCCCGCACCCGCACCCGCCGCTCCACGTCCGCGCAAGGCACCGCCGCCGCCCTGCGTCCGGGCCTGCTGGGCCGGGGCGCGGTCAACGCGGTCGTCGCCCTCTTCTCGCTCTACACCCTGCTGCCGCTCGCCTGGCTCGTGCTCGCCTCGGCCAAGAACACGGACGCCCTCTTCCGCAGCGACCTGCTCTCGCTCGGCGACTTCTCCCTGCCGCGCAACATCTCCGGCCTCTTCGCGATGGACGGCGGGATCTACGGGCGCTGGTACGTCAACAGCCTGCTGTACGCGGTGCTCGGGGCGCTGATCGGCGCGCTGGTGAGCGTGGCCTGCGGCTACGCCTTCGACAAGTACCACTTCCGGCACAAGGAAAAGCTGTTCGGCCTCGTCCTGGCCGCGGTGATGGTGCCGCCCACCGTGCTGGCGCTGCCGCTCTATCTGATGGCGTCACAGGCCGGTGTGGTGAACACTTTCTGGGCGGTCTTCGTGCCCGTCCTGTTCAACCCCTTCGGCGTCTACCTCGGACGGATCTTCAGCCAGGGCTACGTTCCCGACGAGGTGCTGGAGGCCAGCAGGATGGACGGGGCAGGGGAGCTTCAGACATATCTGCGGGTGTCGCTGCGGATGCTCGGGCCCGGTCTCGTCACCGTCTTCCTCTTCCAGCTCACCGCCATCTGGAACAACTTCTTCCTGCCCATGGTGATGCTGTCCGACCAGAATCTGTATCCGGTCAGCCTCGGCCTCTACACCTGGAACAGCTCCGCCACCGTCACGCCCGACTACTACCCCGTCGTGGTCACCGGGTCCCTGCTCGCCATCGTCCCCCTCATCGCGGCCTTCGTGCTGCTCCAGCGCTACTGGCGCTCGGGGCTCACGGCGGGCAGCGTCAAGTAGGCGCCCCCGCACGGCCGCCCCGCACCACCGCACCACCGTCCACCCCGCCCAGGAGTGCCATGACGACAGCCCACCCCCGCCCCCACTCTCACCCGCACACCCGCCCCCGCGCAGCGCTCGCCATGAGCCCCGAGGCGGCCGGGGCCGTGCTCACGCCCGACGTGCTGACCGCGCTGGCCGAGCACACCACCCCGGCGCCCCTCCCCCTGCTCGACGACTTCACCACCGACCGCGCCCACGATGTCCTCGCCGGAGTGGAACTGCTGGTCACCGGCTGGGGCTGCCCCCCGCTCGACGCGGCGGCGCTCGCCGCCGCGCCCAGGCTGCGCGCCGTCGCGCACACCGCGGGCACGGTCCGCCACCACGTCACCGACGCCTGCTGGAAGCGCGGCATCGAGGTCTCCTCGGCCGCAGCGGCCAACGCGCTGCCCGTCGCCGAGTACACGCTCGCGATGATCCTGCTCGCCAACAAGCGCGTCCTGGAGAGCGCCCGCGGCTACCGCGCCTCACGCGCCCGCGCCGAGTGGCTGGCCCGCGGCCCCGAGGTGGGCAACTACCGCCGCACCGTGGGCATCCTCAGCGCCTCCCTCATCGGCCGCCGCGTCATCGAGCTGCTGCGCCCGCACGATCTGGAGGTGCTGCTCTACGACCCGTACGTCGAAGCGGAGGAGGCCGCGGCCCTGGGCGTACGGGCCGTCGGGCTGCCCGAGCTGTTCGCGGCGAGCGACGTCGTCAGCGTGCACACCCCGCTGCTGCCCAGCACCCGCGGCCTCGTCAGCCGCGAACTGCTCGCGCTGATGCGGCCCGACGCGACGCTCGTCAACACCGCGCGCGGCGCCGTCGTCGACCAGGACGCGCTGACGGACGCGGTGCTGGCGGGCCGCGTCAGGGCGGTGCTCGACGTCACCGAGCCCGAGGTGCTGCCGCCAGGGCACCCCCTGTGGGAGTGCGAGAACGTGCTGCTCACCCCGCACCTCGCCGGTTCCCAGGGCAACGAGCTGCGACGGCTCGCCGACCTCACGGTCAGCGAGGTGGCGCGGTGGGCCTCGGGCGAGGGCTTCGCCCATCCCGTACGACACGAAAGGCTGGCCTTCCTCGCATGAGCACTCCCCCCTCCCGCGCCCCCTCCCCCATAGGCCCCCGCCTGGAGCTGCCGCCCGAGGACCGCGAGCTGAGCCCGTACACCGGCTGGACCCGCGCCCACTGGGAGGCCACGGCCGACGGGCTGCTGCACGCCGCCTGGCGCTGGGCGACCCCGCACGGCGCGCTGCTCGACCTGCCGGGGCCGCCCTCGGCCTCCGGGGTACGCTCGGACGGCCTCGAAGGCTACGCGCGCACGTTCCTCGCCGCCGCGTTCCGCGTCGCGGGCGCGGACGGCAAGGACCCGCACAACTGGCTGGAGCGCTACGCGGACGGCCTCGCCGCCGGCACCCGCGCGCCGGCCCGTGGCAGCCGCGCGGGCGGCGGCGAGGACGGCGGCAAGGACGGCGGCGAGTCCTGGCCGCTGATCCTCGACCTCACGGTGCAGGGCCAGCCCATGGTGGAGTCCGCCTCCGTCGCGCTCGGTCTGCGGCTGACCAGGCCATGGCTGTGGGACCAACTGGACGAGGGCGTGCGGGAGCGGGCCGAGGAGTGGCTGCGGGGCGCGCTGCGGCACACCCCCGCGCCCAACAACTGGTACCTCTTCCCGCTCACCGTCGCCTCCTTCCTGGAGTCCGCCGGACGCGGCGACCGCGAGACGGCACGCGCCGTGGAGCGCGGCCTGGAGCTGCTGGAGAGCTGGTACCGGGGCGAGGGCTGGTACGCGGACGGCGACGGGCGTGCCTTCGACCACTACAACGGCTGGGCCCTGCACCTGTACCCCATGCTGCACGCCCACCTCGGCGCCGACGAGACGCTCCTCGCGCGCTACGGGCCCCGGCTGAGCGAGCATCTGTCGAGCTTCGGGCTGCTCTTCGGCGGCGACGGCGCGCCCCTCCACTTCGGGCGCTCGCTGACATACCGCTTCGCGGCGGGCGCGGCCGTCGGCCTCGGCGCGCTCACCGGGCACACCCCGCTCGCGCCGGGCGTCTCCCGCCGCCTGCTGAGCGGCGCCGTGCGCTACTTCCTGGACCGGGGCGCGCTGAACGAGGACGGGCTGCTCTCCCTCGGCTGGCACGGCGAGCACACGGCGACGTTGCAGTCCTACTCGGGGCCCGCCTCCCCGTACTGGGCGTCCAAGGCGTTCGTCGCGCTCCTCGCGCCCGAGGACCACCCGCTGTGGACGGCCCGCGAGGAACCGGCGCCCAGCGAGGGCCCGGACAGGGTGCTGGCGCTGCCCTCGCCCGGACTGCTGATCCACTCGACGGGCCGCGACGGGCTGGTACGGCTCCACAACCACGGCACCGACCATGTGCGCCCCCACGAGGGCGAGACGGCGGATGCCGAGGACCCGCTGTACGCGCGGTTCGCCTATTCGACAGTCACGGGGCCGACGGCGCCCGGCAACGTCGCCGACAACCACTTCGCGCTCGCCCCGCCGGGCGACCCCTACAGCGTGCGGCGTCGGGTGCGCCCGCTCGGCGCGTGGAGCGACCCGGACGGCACCTGGGGCTGGGCAGCGTCCTGGCACCTGCCCGTCTTCCCCATACGTTCCGGTTCCGGAACCGGCGTGCCGATGGTGCCGGGGCTGCGCGTGGAGAGCCTGACATTCGCGCGGGGCGCCTGCGAGGTGCGGGTACACCGGGTCGTCGGGGCGCCCGAGGGCACGCGCGTGCGCCTCTCGGGGTGGCCGACGGGGGCGGGCGGCACGCTGCGGGGGCTGTACGGGTGGGCGCCGCCCATGGAGGAACCGCGCTGGGAGAGGGCACCGCAGGGGACGGCGTTCTCACGCTGGGTGACCGTGCCCGTGCTCTCGGGGGAGGTGTCGGGCTCCGGGCTCTTCGTCGCCGTCGCGACACTCGGTGCGGAGGCCACGTGCCCGGACCCGCGCGTCCTCTCCGCCGACGCGACGCACGTCCACCTCACCTGGCCGTCGGACCTGCCCGTCCGCATCTCCTTCTCGCCCCTGTCCGTGACGGTGGGCGACTGAGGGGGCGGGGGCGCGCGTGGGGGGGGGCGGGGCCCGTCGCGGCGCACGACGCGCGCGGGCCCCGCAGCCCCGCACCGGGTCAGTCCCGGTCGTCGCCGTCGCCCCGTGCGGGGTCCGCGTCGTGCCAGCGGGGGTCGGTCTCCCAGGCGAGGTTCCGGTTCCGCGCCGTCTCCATCGCGCGGGCCGCCTCCTCGCGCGACCCGTAAGGACCGAACCGGTCCTTCCCGGGACACTCCGGCCCCTCCTCGACCGTGCCGTGTTCCAGGCAGTAGTACCACTCGCCGGGTTTGGCGACCGTCTTGCGCTTGAAGAGAGCCATGGACCCATGCTCCCCCAGGGCCGGTTTCCGTACCACAGTTAGACTCGCGCACATGTCTGGCCAGTCTCTTCTCGTCCCCGGCACGCTCTCCCCCCAGCGCGCCGTCCCCGCCGCGATCCCCCGCCCCGAGTACGTCGGCAAGGAAGCGCCCACCCCGTACACCGGGCCCGAGGTGCAGGACGCCGAGACCATCGAGAAGATGCGGATCGCGGGGCAGATCGCCGCGCGGGCCCTGGAGGAGGCCGGGAAGCACATCGCGCCCGGTGTCACCACCGACAAGCTGGACGAGGTCGCGCACGCGTACATGTGCGACCACGGCGCCTACCCCTCCACCCTCGGCTACCGCGGCTTCCCGAAGTCGCTGTGCACCTCCGTCAACGAGGTCATCTGTCACGGCATCCCGGACTCCACCGTGCTGCGCGACGGCGACATCGTGAACCTGGACGTGACCGCGTTCATCGGCGGTGTGCACGGTGACAACAACGCCACCTATCTGTGCGGCGACGTGGACGAGGAGTCGCGGCTGCTGGTCGAGCGGACCAGGGAGTCGCTGAACCGGGCCATCAAGGCCGTCAAGCCGGGCCGCCAGATCAACATCATCGGCCGGGTCATCGAGTCCTACGCCAAGCGTTTCGGCTACGGCGTCGTGCGCGACTTCACCGGGCACGGCATCAACACGTCCTTCCACTCCGGCCTGATCGTGCCGCACTACGACGACTCGCGCGCCACGACCGTGATCAAGCCGGGGATGACGTTCACGATCGAGCCGATGCTGACCCTCGGTACCTACGAGTGGGACATGTGGGAGGACGGCTGGACCGTCGTCACCAAGGACCGGAAGCGGACCGCTCAGTTCGAGCACACCCTGCTGGTGACGGATTCCGGCGCGGAAATCCTCACCCTTCCCTGAGCCCCCGGCCGGGCCCCCGGGCCAGCCGGGCAGTTTCCTCCCCCGGCTCTCGAATTCCGCACGGTTCCGGCCAAACTTCCCCTGAGCGGCGCGAAGCGCCCGGCGGCCGTCTTGTCGCTGGCCACCGGGTGCGGCACGGCTGCCGCCCGGTCCCGTACCGGACCCGGCGCCGTCTCCGCCGCGACGCCATCGGCACCCCGGACAGCTCATGCGGGACCCTCTCTGGGGCGCCGTCTGCGGGAATCCCCCGGAATATACGCGCCCTGACATACAACCCCCGTAAACGCCGACCCGACTTCGGCAGAAAATATGAACGCACGGCGGCACGGACGGTACGCATGTCTTAAGGTCTCTGGAACGTCAGCGCACCACATGCAGGGGGAGTTGGCTGTGCGCTGCATTGTGTTCCGCGTACCTGGGGGGGTTCATGCGGCGCGTTCCTGTCTCTGTGTCCGGTGCGGACGATTCCGTCGGCGGGCCAGATCTTCCGTCCTTCAGACCGGGACGGTACAGCGGGGGCAGGGACAAGGCCCGGTGGTACGTACCGGCCGCCCTCGTCACCGATGTCACCGGCTCCTTCCTGCCCGTCCTGCTCGTGTTCAGCGCGGCCCAGCAGTCCCGCCCCTTCCCCGCCGCGACGGCCGCCGCACTGGCCTGGTTATGCGTGCTGGCGGCGCACGGGCACTACAGCGCGCGCTCGCTGGGTGAGTCGCGCGGCCTGCTGGCCACGATGCAGGCATGGCTGACCCTGGTGGGCGTACTGGCGCTGCTGCGCGTCCTGACCGGAGAGGACTCGGCCCCGGCGTACGCGCTGCTGGCACTCGCCCCCGCACCCCTGCTGACCGCCGTCAGCCGCGCGCTGATACACCGTCATCTGACGGGCCAGCGCCGCGAGGCGCACGCCGTGCTGCGGGCCCTGGTGGTCGGCGAGGCGGGCCCCGTCGACCGCGTCGTGGAGCAGCTCTCGACGCGTACGGACCACGCGTACGTGGTCATCGGCGCCGTGCCCGTCGGCGCGGCGGAGCCGCGCAGCGGCGTCCCCCACGCGGGACGGCTGGACGCGGCGCCCCGCACGGAGACCTCGGACGGGGACGCGGTGCTGACCGCAGCGGCGCTGCACCACGCCGACACGGTGCTGGTCGTCCCGGGTGCGCTGCTGACCGGGGAGCGGCTGCGCCGGCTGGCCTGGGCCACGCAGGACGCGGGGCTGCCGCTGGTGATCGCCTCCGGGCTGACCGAGGTGGCGCTGCCGCGGCTGCGGCTGTCCACGGCGGCGGGCCTGAACCTGATGCACGTGGCGCCTCCGGTGCGCCGGGGCCCGCAACTGGCGCTGAAGACGGTACTGGACCGCACGGGCGCGGCGCTGGGGCTGGTGCTGCTGGCCCCGCTGCTGGCGGTACTCGCGCTGGCCGTACGGCTGGACTCGCGGGGGCCCGCGCTGTACCGGCAGACGCGGGTGGGGCGCTTCGGGGTGCCGTTCACGATGTGGAAGTTCCGCTCGATGGCGCCGGACGCGGACCGGCTGCGGTCCCAGCTCGCGCAGGCCAACGAGCAGGACGGTCCGCTGTTCAAGATCCGCTCCGATCCGCGCGTCACCCGTGTCGGGCGGCTGCTGCGGCGCACCTCGCTGGACGAGCTGCCGCAGTTGGTGAACGTGCTGCGCGGGGAGATGTCCCTGGTGGGGCCGCGGCCTCCGCTGCCCGAGGAGGTGGCGGCCTACGGCCCGGCCGAGCTGCGGCGGCTGCATGTGCGTCCAGGGCTGACAGGTCCCTGGCAGGTCGGTGGGCGTGCGGACCTGTCCTGGGACGAGAGCATCGCGCTGGACCTGCGCTACGCGGACAACTGGTCCCTGACCACCGACCTCGATCTGCTCGCCCGCACGTTCCGCGCCGTCGTCGACGGCAGGGGTGCGTACTGATGCCGTCGCGGCGGGGCGGCGCTTCCGTCCCGAGGGCCGCCCCGGTGTCCGGCGCGACGTCCGCCCCGACGCCGGGGGCGATGGGCACCCCCGCCCGCCCCGCCGCCCCGCGCGCCCTGCCGGGGCACGGCGTCCTAGCGGGCCACGGCGTCACCGGCCTCGTGCCGCAGCCACCACGCGTAGGTGTCCCGGATCCCGTCGGCGAGGGGGACGCGGGGTGTGAAGCCGAGCTTCGTCAGCCGGGACACGTCCAGCAGCTTGCGCGGGGTGCCGTCCGGCTTGCTGGTGTCGAAGGCGATCCGGCCCTCGTAGCCGACCACGTCCCGCACCGTCTCGGCGAGCGCGCGGATCGTCAGGTCCTCGCCGCTGCCGACGTTGACCGGGGAGTCGTCGTCGTACTCGCGCAGCAGCAGCACGCATGCCCGCGCCAGATCGTCGACGTGCAGGAACTCGCGCCGTGGTGTGCCGCTGCCCCACAGCACGACCTCCTCGCGCCCGTCCCGCTTCGCCTCGTGGAAGCGGCGGATCAGGGCGGGGAGGACATGGGAGGTCGCCAGGTCGAAGTTGTCGCCGGGGCCGTAGAGGTTGGTCGGCATCGCGGAGATGTACGAGGCGCCGTACTGCCTGCGGTAGGCGCGCACCTGGGTGATTCCGGCGATCTTGGCGAGCGCGTACGGCTCGTTGGTGGGCTCCAGGGGGCCCGTCAGCAGCGCGTCCTCGGTGATCGGCTGTGGGGCGTGCTTGGGGTAGATGCAGGAGGAGCCCAGGAAGAGGAGCCGCCGGACGCCGGCGGCATGGGCCCCGGCGATCACGCTGAGCTGGATCCGCAGGTTGTCCTCCAGGAAGGGCACCGGCTGCGTCTGGTTGGCCATGATGCCGCCCACCTTCGCCGCCGCGAGCACCACGGCGTCGGGGCGCATGTCACGCAGCCAGCGCTCCGTGGCGGCGGCGTCGCGCAGGTCCAGTTCGCCGCTGGAGCGGGCGAGCACCTCATGGCCGTCGCCGGTGAGGCGGCGGGAGACCGCGGAACCGACCAGACCGCGGTGTCCCGCCACGAATATCCGTGCCCGGGGCGGCAGTCCGGGCGCGGCGGACGCCGTCGGGGTCTCGGACGTCTCCGACGTCTCCGACATCCTCGGTGTCATGTGCGTCATATCCGTCATGGCACGGATTCTGCCAGCGCGTCACCGCGCACGCGCGACGAACGGACCATTACTTCGCAGGGGGCCACCTCATGGGCAAGAGCGCACTGATCACGGGGATCACGGGCCAGGACGGCTCGTATCTGACGGAGTTACTGCTGAGCAAGGGATACACGGTGCACGGCCTCGTCCGCCGCTCCTCGTCCTTCAACACCGGCCGCCTGGACCACCTTTACCAGGACCCGCACGAGGACGGCCGCTCGCTGGTCCTCCACCACGCCGACCTCAGCGACGGTGTGGCGATGGTCAACCTCCTCCGGGACTTACAGCCCGACGAGGTCTACAACCTGGGCGCCCAGTCGCATGTGCGGGTCTCCTTCGACTCCCCGCTCTACACGGGCGACGTGACGGGCATGGGCACCATGAGGCTCCTGGAGGCCATCCGGGCCAGCGGCATCGACACCCGCATCTACCAGGCGTCCTCCTCTGAGATGTTCGGCGCGGCCCCGCCGCCGCAGAACGAACGCACCCGCTTCCATCCGCGCAGCCCCTACGGCTGCGCCAAGGTCTTCGGCTACTGGGCGACGGTCAACTACCGCGAGGCGTACGGCCTGTTCGCCGTCAACGGCATCCTCTTCAACCACGAGTCACCGCGCCGCGGCGAGACCTTCGTGACCCGGAAGATCAGCCGCGCGGTCGCCCGTATCCACGCGGGTCTCCAGGACCGCCTCTATCTCGGCAACCTGGAGGCGGTACGGGACTGGGGCTACGCGCCCGAGTACGTCGAGGCGATGTGGCGGATGCTCCAGCACGACGTACCGGACGACTACGTCGTGGCCACCGGGGAGGCCGCCACCGTGCGGGACTTCCTGGACGTGGCCTTCGCTTCGGCCGGGATGAACTGGCGGGAGCATGTGCACTTCGACGCGAAGTACGAGCGGCCCAGCGAGGTGGACGCGCTCATCGGCGACGCGGGCAAGGCGGAGGCGGCCCTCGGCTGGAAGCCACGGGTCCGCTGGGCCGAACTCGCCCGGATCATGGTCGAGGCCGACATCAGCGCGCTGGAAGCCGAACTGGCGGGAGCGACGGTCCGCATAGACCGCTGACACGAGGGCGTGTGCGCGCCCCCACCCCCACGCCACCACGTCCCCATCTCACGCCCCATATCTCACACCTCACATACGGCCGGGGGCCCGTACTCGCCCGTCCGCTCGGCGGAGGGGACGGGAACGCCCCCGATCAGCTCACTCACCACCAGGGGGAACCCCATGAACAGAAGAACGCCAGGCGGCCTCGCGGGCCGGCTGGGCATCCTCGGCGCCGCGCTCGCGCTGACCGTCACCACATGGACGGGGGCACAGGTCCTCACGGGCGGCGAGGACGCGCACGCCCTGACGCCTCCCGTGACCATCACGGCGGACGAGCTGCCGACGTGGCAGACCAACGGCATCGTGTGGGCGACGGCCGAGGCGGACGGCGTCGTCTTCGCGGGCGGCACCTTCTCCACCGTCAGACCGCCGGGATCGCCCTCGGGCAGCAACGAGCGGCAGGCGCTCAACTTCGTCGCGCTCAATGCGGCGACCGGAGCCCCCACCGACTGCGAGCTGCGCTTCACCATCGGCAGCGGTACGGCGACCGTGCGCGCGCTGACCGTCTCGCCCGACGAGCGGACGCTGTACGTGGGCGGCTCCTTCGGCACGGTCAACGGAGTCGGTGTGAGCAGCCTCGCCGCCATCGACATCGCCACGTGCTCGGTGAAGACCGGCTTCCGGCCCGCCGTACCGGCACCCGTGCACACCATCGACGTCACCGACGACACGGTCTACTTCGGCGGCGACTTCACCAACATCGGCGGGGTGTCCCGTGGCCGCTTCGCCGCCGTGAGCACCGCCGACGCCACGCTCAGGCCATGGAACCCGCGCGCCGACGAGCCCGGCCGGGCCGTTGAGGTGCTGCCGGGCGGGGAGCGGGTGGCCATCGGGGGCGACTTCGACACCGTGGCGGGCGGCACGTCCTCGCACGCGCTGGCCGTCGTCAACTCCGGCTCCGGGGGGCTCGTCAAGAGCTACTCGGGCGGCTTCATCCACCGCAACTCGGTGGTCAAGGACATCACCTCCGACGCGACCGGCTTCTACACCGCCAACGAGGGCACGGGCGGCGGTGTCTTCGACGGGCGCATCGCGCTCAACCTCAGCGACCTCAACCAGCGCTGGCGCGACACCTGTCTGGGCGCCACCCAGTCGCTCGTCGTCCACAAGTCGGTGCTGTACAGCGGCTCGCACGCACACGACTGCTCCTCGACGGGCGAGTTCCCCGACGGGCGCAGGCGGCACCTGCTGGCCGAATCCGTCAACAACACCAAGCTGCTCGGCTGGCTGCCCGACACCAACGACGGGCTCGTGGAGGCGATCGGGCCGCGAGCGCTGACCCTGTCCACCGTGGGCACCACCGACTACATGTGGGTGGGCGGGACCTTCACCACCGTCAACGGCAAGGCACAGCAGGGCCTCACCCGCTTCGCCAGCTCACCCGACACCGGGGTGCCGTGGGTGCCCGACCAGGTCACCGGGTCGGCGAGCGGCGGCAACGTGACACTGAAATGGCGCTCCAGCATCGACCTGGACGACAGCAAACTGACGTACCGCGTCTACCGCAACAACAGCGCCACACCCATCGGCACCGTGGAGGGCGAGTCGATGCCGTGGCGGCGCCCCACGCTGACGTTCACCGACACCTCGGTGACGCGCGGCCAGCCGTACACGTACCGCATCACGGCGACCGACGGGGCCGGCAACGCCAGCGGGCTGTCCAGCACGGTGACGGTGACGCCATGAGGCATCTGAGCACGCCGGCCGGTCTCGTCGCGGCGGCCGTGCTGCTGGCGACGGCGGGCTGCGCCGCGTCGGACACGGGCGGCGGTGGCGGTGACGGTGACGGTCACCGGCAGGGCGCCCGTGGCACCTCGTCGACGGTTCCGGGCGCGACGGCCACGGCCTCGCCCTCGGCGCCGGACAAGGGGAAGGGCGCGGACGGCACCTCGGACGGCGCCTCCGGCGGGCACAAGGCGAACGGTGCGCAGGACGCCGCCAAGGGCCCGAAGGTGCCACGCTCCGAACTCACCCCGGCCACGGGGTCGTTCACCGGGACGGAGAAGGACTACCTGGAGAACAGGGTGCCCAAGGGCGTCGATCCCGCCGCCATCCTCGACAGCGGACGGGAGACCTGCCAGCGCGTCTCCCGCACCGTCGAGGCGGACCGCGCGGCGGCGGTCAAGGCCCTGCGCGACGGGGAGATCCCCGGCGCCAAGGCCGCGATCGGCCATCTGTGCCCGCAGCACAAGGATGTGCTGAAGGCCGCGGGCAAGTGAGGCGGGGGCAGGGGAGTCAGGGGCCCACGCAGTCCACGAAGCGGACCGGGGTCTCCAGTCCCCCACCGCCACCGCCGTCGCGTACGTCGGCGAAGTCCTCCTGGGGGCGGCTGCGGAAGGCGCACATGTCGTAACGGGCCAGGGGCGGGGCGCCCGCGTCCCGCCCCTGTGCCCCGTGCGTCTCGTAGCGGTGGCGGCCCACCAGGCGGCACATGCTGTAGCGGACGAGGGGGCCTCGGGGGCCGACGCGGTAGCGGTGCGCCGCCACGTCGGCGGAGAAGTCCTTGAAGGCGTTCGACGTGTCGTCGCAGTCGCTGAAGTGGACGGTGCCGTCGTCCCAGTCGCAGTCGATGACCCGCACCCGGGGGTCGCGGATCTCGAAGCGGATGTCCTGCGCGTGGAAGCGCTGCACCGAGTCCTTGTGCGCCGCGCGCGGGAAGCGGAAGAAGGCGCTGACCCCGCCGTAGGCGGCGTCCGGGCGGCGTCCTGTGACGATGTACGAGCCGCCCCGGCAGGTGATGGAGCCGCCGTAGGGGAATTCGAGGAAGTTTCCCCACTCGTACTCGACCTTCATGTCGGTGAACCAGTAGTTGAGGAACTGGTCCTGCTGGTCCTGCCTGCCCTTGGCGCGGCTGCGTCGCGAGAGCCCCGAGTAGAGGAACGCCTTGCGGTAGGCGCCGCCGACCCGGCAGGCGTCCCAGCGCATCTCGGAGTTGGTGTTGGTGCCGTCCAGCGCCAGCCCGTAGGTCCACTCGCCCGTCCACTCGCACGCGCTGAACCGGTAGTCCTGCGCCTGCCCCTCCGAGTAGGAGAGGAAGAAGGAGGCGCCGGGGGTGGCCGAGCGGAACGTCATCCCCTCGAAGGCGAGGTTCGCCCACATGTTGTCGTTGCGGCACAGGAACGCGTCCGCGCCCTCCCCGCCCTTCTCGGGCTGGAAGACGAGCTCGGTGATGCGCTTGCCCGCGCCACGGAAGCGCAGCCCGTTCGCCTTGCGCGACGGCTCGTTCCCGTCCAGCAGCGCGCCGGGCCCACGGAGCAGATAGGCGCCGGGCGGCACGTCGACGACGGTGCGGCCCACGCCCCCCGACACGCGGGAGACCGCGTGCCGGTAGGCGCGGCGGAACGCCTCGGTGTCGTCCGTGCGGCCGTCGCCCTTGGCGCCGAAGTCGGCGACGACGTCCACCACGGCGCCCGCCTCCCCCTCCTCCCCTCCCCCGTCTCCGTCGCCGGATGCGGTGCACGCCGCCATCCCCAGGGCCGCAGCTGCCGCCGCGGTGCCCGAGACGAGCAGTGCCCTGCGGGTGACGGCCATGTGTGCTCCCCCTGTTCCCCTGCGTTCCTCAGTGCTTCGTCAGTGCATCGTCAGTGCTTCGTGGCGCTAGCGCGCCGTGACGTACACGGGCCCGTTGCGGCCCGAGAGGTTCTCCCCGTCGGTGACCTCCAGGGAGTAGCGGTGTGTCGAGCCGGGCTCGACGGTGTCGGTCCACGTCATGTCAGGCCGGTTCCAGAACCGGGAGTCGCGGGTCAGCGAGGTGTAGTAGGCACCGTCGCGGTGGACGCGGTAGGTGAGCGTGCCGTCGTCGCGGTCCCAGGCGGCCTTCCAGCTCAGCGTGATGCGGCCCGACGAGGGGCTCGTCCCGCTGAAAGCGGGCACCTGCGGTGCCACCGTGTCCGGCGATGCGGGCATGCGGGTCAGCGCCTGCTGCGGCTTGTCGTTGACGGTGGTGAACTCGCCGCCCACCCACAGGATGTCGCCCGCCATGACCAGCACGCGCGGCCCGACCTTCTCGCCGATGCCGCCGTTGGTGTCGGGGAACCAGGGCAGGATCGTGCGGTCGGAGAGCGACTGGCCCAGCAGGTGCTGACGTGCGTTGATCTCCGGGAAGCCGCCCGGTGTGCCGCCGCAGTCGTGGGCGTGCGAGCCGCTGTAGAGCACCCCTTCGTACGGCACGACGGCCTGTGTCGCGCCCAGGCAGGTGTCCGTCCACTTGCGCTGCCCGGTGGCCAGCACCCCGGCGATCCGGCCGTCGAACCCGCCGGTGCCCTCGGCCGCGAGGTAGAAGTTCTGCCCGTCGCGCGCGAGGTCCTTGACGACCGAACTGCTCTCCAGCCAGGAGAAGTTCTGCTGCGTGCCGCCGCTCGTCGGGTCGAGCGAGACCAGCGCGTGCGAGCGGCGCCTGTTGACGGTGAAGAAGTCGCCGCCGACGAGGACCTTGCCGAACTCGGGCGCCGCCTCGATGGCGCGCACCGGCTCGTCGATGGACGCGCGGAACGGCAGCAGCGTGCCGCTCGTGGTGACGGCGGCGATCCGGTCCCTGGTCTCGCCGTCCACCTCGCCGAAGTCCCCGCCGAGGTAGACGGTGTCGCCGGAGGGCTCGATGGCCCGTACCGTCGCGGCCACGCCGGGCCGGAAGTCCGTGCGCAGGGAGCAGTCGGCGGTGTCGAACGCGACGGCGTTGCTGACCCCCGTCGCCCTGTCCCCCGAGGTGACGGTGCCGAAGGAGCCGCCCACGTACAGCACTTCGCCGTCGGCCGATGTCTCCAGCGCGCGCACGGAGCCCGCGCCGCCGGTGAACGAGGGTGCGCAGGGCAGCAGTTCGCCGGTGACGGCGTCGAAGGCCGCGAAGTTGGTGCGCGGTGTCCGGTTCTCGCCGGGCGCGGATCCTGGCGGGCTGACGTTGCCGAAGACCCCGCCCACGTAGACGACGCCCTTGGCGTAGGCCATGCTCCAGACGATGCCGTCGGTCTGCCAGGTGGGCATCGGGTCGGCGGTGAGGGTGGGTTCGCCCGCCAGGGGCTCAGGTCCCGTGGGCCGCGTGGGCGCCGTCGCGAGTGCCGGTGCGGTGCCGAGGAGTGCGAGGGCTGCCAGCAGGCAGCCCGTGATGGTGCGTCTTCGCATGTGTTCCCCCACTCGAAGTGTCGCGTCGCGGCGCATCATGTCGTGCCGCGTCATTCGCGTACGGGGGAACCCGAAACACGGTCGCGCGCCCTCGGCTCCGGGGCCGCCGTCCCCACGACGGCCCGCGATCCCAGCGGTACGGGCGCGGCAGACCTCCCCCCGGTCCCCCCGCGCTCACGATAGTCACCCCTGCCGCTCACGCACAGCCCGACGAGCACCAGCAGCGCGAGCGGCCCCATGCTCGCCATGAGGGAGCCGCGCAGGAGGATGAGCTGGAAGAAGGCGAGCGCGGGCACGAGCAGCACGGCGAGCGTGCCGCCCAGTTGGCGGGTGCGGTGCCGTACGTCGTCGATGCGGCGTCCCAGTGCGCCGTAGAGCCCGAACACGAGGACGACGGCGGGAAAGCCGCCCCACAGGTAGGACTCGATCCACAGCGGCGCCGAGAGGTTGTCGAAGCGGTAGCCCGCGTGCCGCGCCAGCCGGATGCCGGTGTCCTCCGGCTTGCCGTCCCAGACGGCGCGCGGCACGAAGAACAGCGGCGGACCGAGCGCGCCCAGCGGCGCCAGCCCTTCGTCCCGCGCCACGCTGACGCCCGTCTGGAGCTGCTGGTAGGCGTCGTAGTCGCCGTTGGTGGTGAACTGCTCGGCCAGGGACACCACTTGGACGGGCTCGCGCTTGTCGTTGCGGAAGTAGTCGCCGTACGGGAACACGACGAGGACCGCCGTCAGGATGGCCGCCGTGGCGATACGGAAGCCGCGCGCGCTGCGCAGCGCCGGGGCCGCGAACAGCAGCGTCAGCAGCACGGTGCCCGCCCAGAAACGGGGCTGGCTGATGGGGTTGTTGACGACGACGTTGAGCGCGAGCAGCACCGGCAGCAGCGCCCACCGCAGCCCCCGCACCAGCCGGTCGCCCCCGGGGCCGCGCGGCACATGGAGCAGCGCGAGCAGCGCCCAGAACGCGGGCGCCGACAGGGCCCAGGTGGCGACGGCCCTGCCCGCCGACTCCTCGCCCCCGGCCGCGGCCGACTCGTTGACCGCCTGCCTGCTGGTGAAGAACCCGCCGAGGCCGCCCTGCCCGGGGATCAGCACGACGGCGACGGCCAGCGCGAAGAGGCACAGCAGGAGCATCCGCGCGGGCGAGACGCGCCGGGCCAGCACGGGCCCCAGCAGGGTGGCGGGGCGCCGCGCGCCGTAACCGGCGAAAACCGCGCCCACCGTGTACGCGAGCAGCCCCGCCTCGACGATCGCGCAGGCGGTGACGGCGGTGCCCTCGTCCGTGCGGAAGGCCAGCGGATAGCTGTCCGTAGCCAGCATGGCGAGCGGGGCCAGCCCGAACCAGATGTAGCTGAACAGCCAGAACCCGAAGGCCATGACCCGCGCGGTGGCCCCGGCGAGCGTCCACGCGAGGGCGCCGCCCGTGTGCAGCACGACGACGCACTGGAGCAGCAGCGCGGGTCCGGTGCGGGTGTCGGCGGAGAAGAGCACGAAGCCGGGCAGCACGACCATGGCCAGCAGCCCCCAACAGCCCGCCGCGACAAGGCTGACCCGCGCGCCCTCGCCGGGCTCGGGGGCCGGGTGCGGCTCGGGGCCAGGGTGCAGCTCGGGGCCAGGGTGCAGCTCAGAGCCCGAGTGGGGCCCGGGGCCGTGGGTGGAGTCACGCACCGGCGTACAGCTCCTCCAGGCGGTCGGCGACCGCGCCGATCGAGTACAGCTCGTCCACGGCGCGCAGCCCGGCCGCCGCGACGGCGCGGGCGTGGTCCTCGTTGGCGAGCAGCCGCAGCACGGCGTCGGCGAGCGCGCGCGGGCTGCCGTCGGTGACGACGGAGGCGCCGCGCGCGGCGAGTTCGCCCGCGATGCCGCAGCCGTCCGTGCACACGGTGGGCGTCCCTGCGGCCAGCGCCTCCAGCAGGCTCACGGGGAACACCTCGCTGCTGCTCGGCAGCACATAGACGGCGGCCTCCGCGATGCGACGCAGCGCCTCCTCGTGCGCGACGGCGCCTTCGTAACGCACGCTGCGCTGGAGCCCGTGCCGCGCGATGAGCCCCGTCACGCCGTCGAGGGCCCCCTCATCGGCCCCGTTCAGCACGAACTCGGCGCCCACTCCCGCCCCGACAACCCACGCGGCGGCCTCGACGAACGCCTCGGGCCGCTTCACGGGGTGCATCCGCGCGAGGAACAGCACGCGCGGGGTGCGTTGGGGGGTGACCGCCGGGCCATGCTCCGTCGCGGCTCCCCTCGCGGGGCCCGGCTCGACGGACGCCGCCGGGGTTACCTCGTCCACGGGAAACGGCCCGCGCCCCGGCACGGCGACCTCGGACGCACCGCTCCCGGAGACGTGGGCCCCGAACGGCACCCCCGAAACGGCCCTCAGCGAAGCGGACTCCGGCCTCGCGGGGCCGGGGACCTCGGACGGCATCCCCGGGGCCACGCCCGGACTCCCCGGAGCGGAACCCCCGGACCGGGACACGCCGCGCGTGACGCCCGACGGGCCGGGCGTCGGGGGGCCGGGGTCGGGGCGGTCGGTGTCGCCAGTCGTCGTCCGTCCGGCGAGGGCCGTCGTGCGGATGCCGTTCCGGAGTGGGACCAGTGGGGGTCCTTCGGGGCCGAGGATGTGGGAGAGGGCCGCGGCCTCCTCCGTCGTGAGGACGAGGCACGCGCGGGCACGTCGCAGCAGCGGCACGTACAGCGCGTCGAAGACCCGCGCCACGGCGCCGTCGCGCGGCTGGACCATGCCGTGCGTCTGCACCACCGGGCGACGGCCGCGTAGCGCCGTCACCGCCAGCGCGGCCAGCGACACCAGGTCGCGGCCCGCGTGGACGTGGACGACGTCCGCGTCGCCCGCGTACCGCCAAAGGCCCCGCAGCAGGCGCGGGTTCAGCAGTCCGAGGAACCCCGTGCCGGGGACCAGCGCGCGGGCGCGTCGTGCGTGCAGCCGTACCCCGTCCCATGTGGACGGTGCCTCGCCCGCGCCCCGCCAGAGTGCGAGCAGCACCGTCTCGTGGCCGCGCGCCGACAGTTCGCCGAGCTGTGCCGTGGCCACGCTGACCGGGCCGCCGTAGGCGCCGCCGTCGCTGACGAGCGTGACGACGTGCGCCACCCTCATCGGCGCACTCATCGGCGCGCTCCCGCGGTGAGCACGTCGTCGGGTGCCACGTCGCGGTGCGCGACCGCGCCCGCGCCGACGACGGCGCCCGCGCCCACGGTGACCCCGCGCAGCACCATCGCGCGCGCGGCGACCCAGGAACCGGGTTCGAGGCGGATGGGCCCGTTGTCGAACTCGAAGGTGGGCGAGCGCCGCTGGTGGCTCCCCGTGCACAGGACCGCGCCCTGCGAGACGCAGACGTCGGAGCCGATCGTGATGTCTTCGAGGTTGATCAGCCAGGCGTCCTCGCCGATCCACACGTCGTCGCCGACGCTCAGCTTCCACGGCCACTGGACGCGCACCCCGTGCCGTATCAGCACGCGCGATCCGACGCGCGCGCCGAACGCGCGCAGCAGCGCAGGCCGCAGCCGGGCCGGGAACCACCAGGTGCGGAAGGCCAGGTGCAGCGTGGCGAACCACAGTGCCTGTACGGGCAGCGGTCTGCCCTTGTCGTAGCCCTTCCCGGTGAAGCCGCGCAACGTGCGCCCGTTCCCGTCCGCGCGGGCCCGGGCTCTCTCGTCCGTACCGCTCATAGCCGCCCCCTCGTGCCTCTCATGGCTGTCCCCCTTTGTCGCTGACCCTGGCCCTGACCTTGTGCGCGTCCGCCCCGCGCCCACGCCCGCGCCCCAGCGAACCCACCCGCAGCCAGAGCGCCGCCGCCTTGAGCGCCGAGCCGAGGCACAGTCCCCAGGCGGCGCCGAGGACGCCGCCGATGGCGTACCCGGCGACGAGGAAGGCGACCGAGGCGAGCGAGAAGGACACCTGGATGGGCAGCGTGGCCCTGGGCCGCAGCACGCGCAGGGTGAGCAGGGCGCTGGTGCCGAGCGCGATGCCCACGTACTGGCTGCCCGTTGCGGGCAGCAGGCCGGAGGCGGCCCCCCAGGTGTCGCCGAGGAGCTGACGGCCCACGCTGTCGGGCAGCGTGAGCAGCAGCACCGCCCACCCGGCGGCGGTGGCGCCGAGCAGCGCGGCGAGCGCGGCGGTCGTACGGACCGTGCGCCCCGCACCGGTTTCCGCGCCGTCGGTGGCCCGGCGCAGCAGGGGCGGGCCGAAGGCGGTGGCCGAGTTGTAGAGCACGTTCATCGGGCCGAAGAGGGTGCTGGCGCCGCGCAGCGCGCCCACGGCCAACTGGCTTGCCACCAGCCCGAGTCCGATGATGGCGAGCTGGCTGGCCCCGTTGCCGACGGCGAACTCGACGGCGAAGCGCCGCCCCAGGTGGTCGCGTCGCAGCAGCCGTCGCGCCGACGACCGCGCGCCCCGCAGCCGGGGCGCGAGCAGCGCGCCCGAGACCAGCAGCGCGGGGAGCGCGGAGAGGCCCCAGACGAGGACGAGCCGGGCCGGGCCGCTGTCGGCGGGCTGGAGTGCGAGCGCGGGGACGGCGACGGCGAGCCGCAACACGTCCCCGGTCAGGGCGAGATGGGGCAGCCGCAGTGTGGAGAAGCAGTAGCGCAGCCCGTCCTGGCCGAGTACCACGGGCAGCACGAGGCCGAGCGCCGCAAGCCCTCGCGCCGTGTCACCGGGCAGCAGCGCGAGCACGGCGGCGCCGGTGAAGCCGAGCGCGCTGGAGGCGACGGCGGTGAAGACGACGGCGGAGCGGCAGGCGTCGCGCGCCGCCTCGCCGCGCTCCAGTACCAGCGCCTGGCCGACGTAGCCGCCCGCGAGGCCGAGCAGCACGGTGGCGGTCATGTAGACGAGGGAGAAGACGGCGAAGCCGTGTGCGCTGGAGAGCCGTGCGGCGACGACGAGCACGAGGATGTTCGTGAGCGCCGCGACGCCCTGGTCGGCGACGGAGCAGACGACGGCCGCGCGCGTACGGAGCCCGCCCCGCGCGGGCGTCCGGCTCACGCGCGGTGGGCGGTGCCGCCGGACCTGCCCACGCCCCGGACGCCCCCGCCGCTCTCGCCACCGGGGCGGTCCGGGCCCTCCTGTCCGTCCGTGCCGCCGCCACGCTGCCCGAAAGGGCGCTCCGCCGCGCCGGCCCCGCCCCCGGCGCCGTAGGCCGCGCCCGTCCCACCGCCACCGGTACGGTCCGGCCTCTCCGGTCCGTCCGGGCCACCAGCGGCGTCGCCGTGTCCGTGCCCGAAGAGACGCTCCGCCGCGCCGGTCCCGTACGGGCCTCCCCCGACGCCCGCGCCGCCCGACTCACCGGTGCGGTGCCCGTGCCCGTCACCGGACCGCACACCGCTCGACGTACCCGACCCGGCACCGTACGGATCCTCGGAACGGGAGGCATCCCCCGGACGGACGGGATCACCGGAACCGGAACCCCGCACACTCCCCGAACCCGCCACGTCCCCGGAC
>NZ_JBSHAO010000036.1:24189-90429 GCF_053611545.1 Streptomyces sp. NPDC054796
CCCCGGCCCCGCGGCCCACACCCTGCCCAGCACCGGCACCGTACGGATCCTCGGAACGGGAGGCATCCCCCGGACGGACGGGATCACCGGAACCGGAACCCCGCACACTCCCCGAACCCGCCACGTCCCCGGACCCGGGCCACTCCGGAACCGAAGACTCCCGACCCCGCACACCCACGTCTACCGCGTCCCCGGCCCCGCGGCCCACACCCTGCCCAGCACCGGCCCCGTACGGATCCTCGGAACGGGAGGCATCCCCCGGACGGACGGGATCACCGGAACCGGGACCCCGCACACTCCCCGAACCCGCCGCGTCCCCGGACCCGTGGGCCGCGCCCGCCCCCACGGGCCCGGCGACCCCATCTGCCCCGGTCCCGGTCCCGCCAGGGCCCCGCCCGGCCCGGCCGGACCGCCCGGACCGCCCGGACCGCCCGGGCGACCCGAACCGTCCCAGCAGCCCGCCCGGCGAGGGCCCCGCGCCTCCGGTCGTCGAGTGCAGCACGGCGCCGAGGACGGTGCCGCCCGCGCCGGTGATCAATTCGCGGATGCGCGCGAGGTCGGCCCGTCGCACCTCGCGCGGGTCGCAGACGACGAGCACGCCGCCGACCCGGTCGGCGAGCGCCACCGCGTCGGCGTAGGAGAGCACGGCGGGTGCGAGGACGACGACGGTCGTGCCGGGCTCCTCGGCCTGCGCGAACAGCCGCGTCGCGGGCGTCGAGACGAGGGCACGCGCGGCGTTGCGCACCCGCGCCCCCGGCACCAGGTCGAAGGCGCCGGACTCGCCCGCGTCGATGGGTATCTGGAGCCCGGTGGGCCAGCCGCCGTCGCCGCGCGAGGGTGTGCGCGCCCAGCCGGGGCGTATCCCGTCGGCGCCGCGCAGCCGTCCGGCGAGGGACGGGGTCCGCAGGTCGGCCTCGACGAGCAGCACCTCCTCGCCCAGTTCGACGAAGGAGGCGGCGAGGTTGACGGACACGGCCGCCGCGGTGCCGCCGTCGCCGCGCGGCGCCGCCACCAGCAGCAGCCGGCGGTCGGCGAGGCGCTGGTCGTGGGCGAGCCGGAAGGCCATCGAGCGGTACTCCTCGGCCGTCCTGCCCTCCGCCAGCAGCGGCCCCGACCTGCGCCCGCGCGGCAGCGTGCCGAGGACGGGCGCGCCCAGGGCCCGTACGACGTCGCCGCGCGAGCGCGCCGCCGGGTCGAAGACGAGCCGCACCCAGGCGCCGAGCAGCCCCAGCCCGAGCCCGACGGCGCCGCCGAGCGCGAGCAGCATGGGCAGTCCGGGGCCCGAGGGCGTGGTGGGCGGCACGGCGGTGCGCACGACGGTTCCGGGGGTGGTGTCGATGGCGGCGAGATCCGCGATCTTGCTGTCGAGCACGGAGAGCTGCGCGTCGGCCGCCTCGTTCGTCCCACGCTGGCCGAGCAGCGGCTTGCGCTGGGCGCGGTAGCCGTCGAGCATCTTCTCGACCTGTGCCTCGGTCTGCCGCTCGCGGTATTCGAGGAAGGCGCGCGCGAAGGCGTTGGAGCGGCGGGCCGCTTCCTTGGCCGAGCCGGAGGAGTAGGTGAAGCGCAGGACGAGGGTGTTGGGCGGGTTGGTGACCTCCAGGCCCTGCTGGAGGTCGTCCGTGTCGCGGACGTCCAGTTCGCGCGCCGCCAGCTCGCCGACCGCGCTGCCCGCCGCCGTCTGGCGCTCGGACTCGATGCTGATGCCCGCGTCGGCGGGTGTACCGCCTGCGGCGAAGGGATCGACGGTGGCCTGACGCAGCGTCACCTCGCTGTCGGCCGCGTAGGTGTCGCCGCCGCCGAGGCCGAGCCAGGCCCCGCCCAGCAGTCCGAGCAGCAGCCCGGCGGTCACCGTCCAGCGGTAGCGCAGCAGTTGGCTGAACTGGTCGCGCAGCAGATCCGGTTCGTCCTGCGCCTGCCCGGCGCGTAACTCCCGCGTCACGTGAAAGAAGCCCCCTCAGCCCTGCTCAGTCCTGCGTGGTGTCGCGGCGCTCCCCGGCGCCCGCACCGCCCCGCACCCCAGTATGCGTACGCCCGCCAGTATGTGCGGGCCCGTCGGCACGCGTACCGCCGCCGCCTCCGGCCCCGGCTCCAGCCCCGGTTCCGGCTCCGGCGCGGCGGGCCGCCGTGCTCTCCAGCGCCTCGTCGACGAGCGCGGTGATACGGGCGAGGCCCGCCTCCCTGCTCAGGTGCTCCTCGACGTATCGCGGCCCCCCGGCGCCCAGCCGGTCCGCCGCCACCGGGTCACCGGCCAGCGACGTGACGGCCGCGCGCAGCGCGGCGGGGTCCTCGGGCGGCACGAGCACGGCGGCGCCCGAGCGCCGCAGCTCGCCCGCCGTGCCGCCGCCGTCGGCGACGGAGCCGACCACGGGGCGTCCGGTGGCGAAGTACGAGGTGAGCTTCGAGGGAACGCTCATGTCCTGGACGGAGGCGCGCTGGGTGACGGCGAGGACGTCGGCGGCGGCCAGCACGTCGGTGAAGTCGGCCTCGTCGGCGGGCGGCAGCAGCTCGACGTTGGGCAGCCCGGCGGCCAGCTCGGCCAGCTTCCGCCGCTGGTTGCCGTCGCCCATGAGCACGACGCGGATGCCGGGGTCAAGGCGGGCCGTCCCGATCAGCACCTCAAGGCCCTGCTTGAGGCCCATGTTCCCCGCGTGCAGAACGACGGTGGTCCCCGCGTCCCAGCCCAGCCGCGCCCTGGTCTCCGCGCGCGGCGCCGAAGGGCGGCGCACATGGCTCCAGTTGGGCACCAGCCTGATGCGCGATCGGGGCACGCCCATGGCGGCCACCTTGTCCACGAAGCTCTCGTGGATGACGCCGACGAGGGTGGCGCGGCCCAGCACGTAGCGCTCCGCCGAGGCGGCCAGCGCCGCCGCCTTCCCGCCGCCGCTGATGCCGCTCTGCCGCGCGGCGGCGCCCATCAGGTCCTGCACGACGGGCACGAAGGGCACCCGGTGACGGTGCGCCGTACGCGCCGCGAGCACGCCGCCCGCGAGGCTCGGCAACTGCGCGAGCACCACGTCGGGGCGGCCTGTGCGGGGCGGAGCGAGGGTGCCGTGCGCCAGGATCGACGCCTCGTACAGGGCCCGTCGCAGCGCCGTCTGGCGGGGCGGCACGGTGTGGCGCCTGCGATGGACGCGCACCCCCGCGCGCTCCTCGGCGGCGCGCCACACGCCCCGGTACTCGGGGTCGGTGCGCCAGGCGGGATAGTGCGGCATCCCGGCGAGTACGTGGACCTCCCAGCCGGGGCGTGCCGCGAGGTGTTCGGCGGTCTGCGCGGCGTACGGGCCGATCCCGGCCCGCTCGGGCGCGTAGTTGGTGGAGACGAGCAACAGCCGCCTGGCCGGTTTCCCCGTATCCGCAGGTATGTGCCCCGGGACGTCCTGCTCCGGCATGTACGTCAGCCCCTCCCCCTTGTCCTCCCCTTCGGCACCTTAGCCGTTACCCCCGCGTCATCCCCACAACATCCGCCCGCAGTCCGGTAGTTGTGTGGTTTTATCGGACGGTCGAGGAGGCGCTGGGGGGCGCCTCTCACCGGACACCGTGGGGGGATTCGGATGACGCAGACCGTGGGCTACGCGCCCGGGGCCTACGACCTGTTCCACGTCGGACACCTCAACCTGCTGCGGCACGCCCGCAGCCAGTGCGACTACCTGGTGGCGGGTGTGGTCTCCGACGAGATGGCCGAGCGCGCCAAGGGCAGACCACCCGTGGTGCCGCTGGTGGAGCGGCTGGCGATCGTGCGCAGCATCCGCTTCGTGGACGCCGCCTTCGTCGAGACCGTGCCGGACAAGCTGGAGACCTGGCAGCAGGTGCGCTTCGACGTGCTGTTCAAGGGCGACGACTGGCGGGGCACCCCGAAGGGCGAGAAGCTGGAGGCGGACTTCCGCACGGTGGGCGTCGAGATTGTCTATTTCCCGTACACCGTGCACACCTCCAGCACCCAACTGCGCCGCGCGCTCGACGTGCTGACCGGGCCCCCCGTCACCCCGCAGGCGGCGCGGACAACTCCCGGAACCACTTGACGAGGAAGCCCGCGAGGAAGAGCGCGTGGGCGGCGAAGAAGACCGCGTAACCGGCGAGGAAGACGCGCTCGCTGCCCAGCAGGAGGAAGACGGCACAGAAGACGCCGTAGTCCACGGGCAGCAGCGCCACGGCACGCACCCGCGAGGGCGCGGGCGGCGAGTGAGCGGGCGCGGGCTTCGTCTTCAGCTTCTCGGTGAGCAGCCCGCCGAAGAAGATCAGCACGGCGGCCCACTGGAAGGCGAGCGGCAGCAGCAGCCAGCCGGGTCCGGGCAGGTCGAAGTGCCGGTAGAAGGAGACGAGTACGGCCGCGTGCAGCGCCGTGATCTTGGCGCAGTCCACGACGTGATCGAGCCACTCCCCCGCCGCGCTGCTCTCGCGGCGCAGCCGCGCCAGTTGCCCGTCGGCGGAGTCGAAGGCGAAGCCGAGGGCGAGCCCCGCGTACACGCCCAGGGCCAGCGGCCAGGACGGCGGGAGGAGCGCGAGCGCGGCGATGGCCGCGAAGCTCCAGGCCGCGCTGACCAGCGTGACCTGGTTCGGGCCGAGCCCAGCCCGGTAGGCGGCTGCCGCGAACACCCGGCCGGCCGGTCTGTTGACGTGGCGCGAGTAGAGCGACACGCCCTTCGCGGTCTTCTGCGCCGTCCGCAGCTCCCGTAACGCCACGCCGAACGCCCTGCGATGTGCCACCGGCCCCCCTGCGGTCCACCCCTTGGTTGCGGCGCATGATGTCATACGGCCTCCGGCGGGGGGCCGTATGAGGAGGGGCGGTAGTGTTCGGATCCGCGACGGGAGCGGGGAGGATGCACGGGATGATGGCGCGAAGGGCGCGACTGCTGGGCGCGGCGACGACGACCGCGGCGGTGCTGACGGTGTCCCTGTCGGGCTGCGTGACGGTGAACGGCGAGGCCGCCGTGATCCCCGCGGTCTCGAAGGGCGAGGCCCAGAAGGTCCTGGAGGAGTTCACCGCCAAGAGCAACAAGGCGAACCGGGACTACGACGCGCGGCTCAACACCACCATCGAGACGGGCGCGCTGGGCGCCATCGACCAGGCAGGGCTCATCTCCCGCAAGAAGGTCAGCCCCGAAGGTGCGAAGGACTACGAGCCGCTGA
Source organism: Streptomyces sp. NPDC054796 (assembly GCF_053611545.1). Classification (NCBI taxonomy): domain Bacteria; kingdom Bacillati; phylum Actinomycetota; class Actinomycetes; order Kitasatosporales; family Streptomycetaceae; genus Streptomyces; species Streptomyces sp. NPDC054796. The sequence goes on from NZ_JBSHAO010000036.1 coordinate 29,317, forward strand.
AGCTGTCCGACGCCCGTTTCCTCATCCCGAAGCAGGCGGGCTGGCCGAAGTTCTTCGTCGCCGACACCCGCAGCAACCGCTCCGAGTCGGCCCGCTGGGTCTTCGTCTTCCAGCGCGACGGCGCGGACGCCGACTGGAAGGCGTCGTACCTCTCGGCCATGGCCCCCGAGGAGTTCCCGGAGTTCGCCACCGACAAGAAGGGCCACGTCAAGGCCGTTCCGACGGGCGGCGGCTCCAAGCTGAGCGTGGAGCCCGACGAGCTGAGCAAGGCGTACACGCGGTATCTCCAGGACGGCAGCGGCGACTTCGCCGACGGCACGCACACCAGCGAGCGGCGCGCGGTACGCGAGCGCACCCAGAAGCGCGAGGGCGTCCGCACCGAGTACGCGGACCAGGAGGCGCGCCCGCCGCAGTACGCGCCGTTCGGGCTGCGCACCAAGGACGGCGGCGCGATGGTCTGGTTCGCCTCGCACCACCACACGAAGGAGACCTACGCCAAGGGCCACCAGCCCCCGGTCAAGAACCCGCTGGTCAAGGCCCTGATGACGGGGACGCCCAAGCAGGCGGTGACCTACATAAGGGTCTCCGAGCAGGTGGTCACCGTCCCCCCGGCCAAGGAGGGCGGCGACATCACCTTCCTGAACCAGATCGACGGCCTCACCTCGGCCAAGGGCGAATAGCCGGCGCTTCCCGCCGGGTGTCCCGCCGGCCGGGCGCCGTCAGCGACGTCAGCGCACCGGCCAGGGTGCGGACTCCTCGTCCTCGTACTCGTACTCCGCGCAGGCGTCCGTGAGGGCTTCGAGCAGGGTCAGCGGCTCGGGCAGTCCTGGCGCGGCGGCGACCGTGGTGGCCGTACCCGTACCCGTACCCGTGCCCGTGCCCGCCGTCGTCGCCGCGTCAGGGCTTGGCCCTTCCGGGGCGGCCGTGGCCTCTGCGGGCGGGCGCACCCAGCGGACCGAGGCATCCTCGGCCTCGCCCGGGAGCTTCGCGGGGGGAACGAGGACGTAGCTGCCCCGGCAGTGCCAGCGCAGGCCCGGGTGCTCGTCCATGGTCTCGGGGTGGCAGTCCAGCTCGCAGGGCCACCACTCGTCCTCGTCGTCCGGGGTGCGGGTGGCGGTGAAGAAGAGCATCCGGTCACCGCCGGACAGCGCGACGGGCCCGAGCGGCACCTCCTCGGCCTCCAGCCGCTTCAGCGCGGCCCAGCCCGCCTCGGCGGGGACGTCGAGCACGTCGTGGGCGCGGCCCGTCGCGGTGATGAAGTTCGCCTGCGGCTGGCTGCGGGCCCAGTTCGCGATCTGCTCGGGGTCCGTCGTGGCCTGGGTCTGCCAGGCGAAGGAGACGGGATGGCGTCCCGGCGTGGGACAGCCGATGCGGACGCAGGAGCAGCCGTACCCGGACGGGTGCGCGGCCGGAGCGAGCGGGAAGCCCGCGGCGGCTGCGGAGAGCAGAAGTTCCTCGCGCGAGCGGGCGGTCTCCTCCGCCGTGCCCCTGCCGCCGCCTCTCGCACCCGAACGGGTGGCCCCGCCCGGCCGTCTGGCCAGGTGGGAGGCTCGGCGCAGCCACTGGGCAATCCTGCTCTCGCGTTCCATCTACCGCCTCACTCGCGACCGTGAACCGTGGTTTCCGAGGGTACGCAGGGAAAGGCGCGCTCAGGACCGAATCCACGGATCACGGATGACTGCCCTCTATCCTGCTCCCTCTCCCCCGACGGCGCGTAGCCGGGGTGGCGGGATGCCGCCCCGATACACCACCCAACCGGCCGTCTTGTCCGGCATATCCGCATTCGCGGATCTAGCTTGTTGAGCATGCTCATCAAGGCGGTACTCGTCCCGCTCCTCTCCCTGGTCCTGGCCGCGCCGCTGCACTCCGCGGTCGCGGCACCGGCCGCCGAACCGGCCGCCGCTCCCCGCGACGACGACCCGGCACGCACCCTCGCGCCCCACGGACGTGTCACCTACACCGCGCACCGCGGCGGCTCCCTCGAAGTCCCCGAGAACAGCATGTCCGGGCTGACGGAGGCCCTGCGGCGCGGCACGGCGTCCGCGCTCGACGTCGACGTGCGCAGACTGCGGGACGGCACCCTCGTCGCGATGCACGACGCGACGCTGAACCGGACGACGACGGCCAAGGGCCCCGTGCGCAAGCTGGACCGGCACCAGTGGGGCAGGATCTGGCTGCGGCACTCGCCGCGGCTGCGCGGAAGCTGGCCGCGCGAGCACCCGCCGACGCTCGCGAAGGTGCTGGACCGCTTCGGCGGGCACACGCCGCTCGTGCTCGAACTCAAGGACCCGGCGGGCCTGGGCAGGCTCGGCTCGATGCTGCGCGGGCGGAAGCTGACGGGCTCCGTCCACGTCCAGAGCAACAGCGTCGCGCTCGCGGCGCGGGCCCGCTCGGAGGGGCTGCTGACCTCGGTCTGGCGCTCGGCACGGCAACTGCGCACGGACCGGCCCGAGCGGTGGCGGCGCACCGTGGACATCCTCAGCGTCGACCACCGCGCCCGCGCGAGAGATGTGCGCAGGGCCGTGGACTCGGGGGTCGCGCGCGTGTGGGGGCACACCGTGAACACCCCGGCGGCGCGGGACCGGATGGTGCGCCTCGGCTGCGACACCATCGTCACGGACGCGCCAGGGCTGCTCTCCAGGACGCCGCGCCGGACGGCGGCGCCGCCCGGCTGAGGGTGCGGGGCCGGGGCGGCGCGGTCAGCGGGGTGCGATGCCGCGCAGCACGTAGTCGACGAGGGCGTCGGCGTACTCGTACGTCAGCGGATCCGTACGCATGAGCCAGCGCGTCTGGAAGGGGCCCAGCAGCAGCTCCGTCGCGAACGCGGCATCGACGTCCCCTGCCACCTGCCCCGCCTCCCGCGCCGCTTCAAAACGACGCACGTACACGTCGCGGCCCGGCTCGGCCAGCCGCCGCACGAACTGTTCGGACAGCGAGGGATCGGCGGCGCCCGCGACGGCGAGGGCGCGGTAGGGGGCCTCGAAGGAGGGGTCGTTGAACTCGTCGACGGTGGCGCGCAGCACGGCCTTGAGGTCGGCGGCCAGGTCCCCGGTGTCGGGGATGCCCTCCTGGTAGGACTCCTCGTCGACGACCCCGGTGAACGCGTCGAGGAGGACGGCGGCCTTCGAGGGCCACCAGCGGTAGATCGTCTGCTTGCCGACGCCCGCGCGTGCGGCGATGGCCTCGATCGTCAGCTTGTTGTAGCCGACCTCTCCGACCAGCCGCATGCTCGCGTCGAGGATCGCCTTGCGGGAGCTTTCGCTGCGGCGCGAGGTGTCCGGGGTACGGCCGGTGCGGCCCGGGTGCGTCCTGGCGGGCTGCTCGCTCTTCTCGTCCATGAGGCCGAATCTAGCAAGCGCGGGAGACGAGACGAATCGTCTTGACGAGACGGAACGTCTCGCCTCATGATGTGCGGACCAACAAGGAGGAGGCGATCCCATGAGCAAGGGACGTGCGGGAAACATGCTGGGCGTCGGCGGCAACCGCTCCCGGCTCTCGCGCAAGGAACTGCGCGGCGGCGGACGGGACAACGCGGCGCACGGCCCCGGCGGCGGCCACCTCGACGCGGCGGCACAGAAGCGCGCACTCCTGCGCAAGCTCAAGGAGTCCCGCGAGGAGAAGCAGTCCGGCGAAGAGAGCGCGGAGAAGGAGCCCAGGAAATAGGGGGTGAACCGCCCCCTGAACCACTCCTACGGCTCTCGGCGGAACGGCTCCTCACGGAGGACCATGGGCGCACCAGCGCACATCGACCCCGTGAGGAGCCTTCGTTGTACGCACCCCGTCGCTTCCTGATGTGCCCACCGGAGCACTTCCGCGTCACGTACTCCATCAACCCCTGGATGGACCCCGCGAAACCGGTCGACCTCCCCCTCGCCGCCGCCCAGTGGGAGGACCTGCGCGACCGCTACCGCTCCCTCGGCCACACCGTCGAGGAGCTGGAGCCGCGCCCCGGACTCCCCGACATGGTGTACGCGGCCAACGGCGCCACCGTCGTCGAGGGACGCGTCCTCGGCGCGCGCTTCGCGCACCGGGAACGGGAGGCGGAAGCGGAGGCGCACCGCGACTGGTACGTCGCGCACGGGTTCGCCGACGTGCGCGAGCCCGAGCACATCAACGAGGGCGAGGGCGACTTCGCCGTCACCGCGTCCTGGCTGCTCGCCGGGCGCGGCTTCCGCAGCAGCCCGCTCTCGCACGGGGAGGCGCAGGAGTTCTTCGGCCGCCCCGTGATCGGCCTCGATCTGGTCGACCCGCGCTACTACCACCTCGACACGGCACTGTGCGTGCTGGACGACACCGTGGACGGCGAGGTCATGTACTACCCGCCCGCCTTCTCAGCCGGGAGCCGCGCCGTGCTGGAACGGCTCTTCCCCGACGCCCTCGTCGCCACCGAACCCGACGCCGTCGCGCTCGGCCTGAACGCGGTCAGCGACGGCCACCACGTGCTGCTCCCGCAGGCGGCGGCCGGGCTCTTCGACCCCCTGCGGGAACGGGGCTACGAGCCGGTGCCCGTCGATCTGACGGAGCTGCTGAAGGGGGGCGGCAGCGTCAAGTGCGTGACGGCGGAGCTGCGCGCGGGGCCCGGCTCCCACGAGGTCAGCCGGGCAGGCGCCTGACCTTGACGGTGCTGTCCGTGCGGGTGGCGGGCCTGCCCTCGGGGTCGTTCTGCACGCGCTCGTGCTCCGCGCAGACCAGCACCTCCCACTCGCCCTCCGGCAGCGCCAGCGACTCGACGACCTCGTCGGGCGTGGGCAGATGCACATCGGGGTGGGGCTCGGGGTGCCACTCGGGGAACCCCGAGTGCCCCACCACGAGCAGCACCCCGCCGGGCGCGACGGCCGCCGCCGCGTCCCGCAGGATGCGCTCGCGCGGCATGTCGCCCTCGGAGTGCAGGAAGGAAGCCGAGACGAGGTCGTAGGTGCCGCCGGGGAAGGTCTCGCCGAGGTCGTGGCGCTGCCACTCGACGCGGTCGGCGACCCCGGCCCGCGCCGCATGCTCCTCGGCGCGGGCCAGGGCGACGCCGGAGATGTCGGTCGCGGTGACCCGCCAGCCCTGCCGGGCCAGCCACACCGCGTCCCCGCCCTCCCCGCACCCCAGCTCCAGGGCGCGGCCGGGTGCGAGCCCGCTCACCTCGCGGACGAGGGCCTCGTTGGGCTCCCCGCTCCAGATCTGGCCGTTCTCGCGGTACCGGGCGTCCCAGATCTCCCGGTCCGACATCTCTGCTGCGGTCATCGCGGCCTCCCTCTCGGTGTCGTCGCGATACTCGCTCGCACGATGCCGCACCGACAAAGCTTGTTGCCGCCTCGGCAACACCCTCTCCGTCTCCGGATGTCAATCCTCGCCGGGCGGCCAGGCGTCGCCCCACTTCGCGTCGCGGGCCGCCTTGTAGAGCGCGCCATGCCGCTTGGTGACGGTGTCACGGCGCAGGGCGACCTCGGGGACGCAGAGGTCCAGCAGGACCTGGCCCTTGCGGATCTGGGGCCTGCGCACGACGCGGGACGGTGCGGGGCCGAGGGTGGCGGTGAGCGCCGGGGAGACGGCGGCGACGTAGCTGTACTTCTCGTCCTCGTACGGGAGCGAGCCGCCCTTCACCTGCCGGTGCAGGGAGGAGCGGCTGACGCGGGCCGCGAAGTGGCACCAGTCCTCGCCGGGGACGATGGGGCAGCGGTCGCTGTGCGGGCAGGGGGCGAGGACGCGCAGGCCCGCGGCGACGAGCTGGTCGCGTGCTTCCCGTACCCGCAGATAGCCCTCCGGCGTCCCGGGCTCCACGACGACGACGGCACCCGGGCCGGTACCGGCCGCGCGGGCCGCCGCTTCGACCGCGGCGCGGCGGTCGGGTCCGGTCAGCTCGCCGAGCACGTACGAGACGGTGACGAGGTCGGCCTCGGGAAGCTCCAGCCCCGCCGTGATCTTCCGTTGCCGCCACTCGGCCGTGCGCAGGGTCTCTTCGCGGGAGGTGCCCGCCAGTTCGCGGCCGAGGGCGAGGGCCGGTTCGGCCCAGTCGAGCACGGTGGTCGGGCGGCCGGTGCCGCCCCACACGTCGGCGGCTGCCCACGTCGCGGCGCCGGTGCCGCCGCCGACGTCCACGTGGGCCGCGGGGGTCCACCCGCCCGCGCGCTCGGCGAACGCGCCGAGCGCGGCGCGGACGGCGCCGAAGGTGGCGGGCATGCGGTAGGCGGCGTAGGCGACCGCGTCGGCGCGGTCGCGCAGTACGGGGGTTTCTGTGGGGGTGCGGCCCCGGTAACTGGCGATCAGCCGGTCCACCGCGGATGACGCCTGCCTCGGCGGCAGGCCGTCAAGGAGCGCACCGAGCGAGGCGCGCAGTTCTTCATCGATCACCGCGACAGTCTAGGTAGGAAACGGGGGGTTGCCGCTTCACGGGGGTGTTGCGCGGAACGGGTCCCCTTCGCGGGGTGCGGAAGGAAACGGGGGGTTGCCGGTTCGTCGGGGGTGTTGCGCGGGACGGCTGGCCGGTGTGGTGGGCACTGTAGGGTCCCGCGCTGATTTTTGTGCGGCTGCACGCAGTGGGGTGGCGGTTCGCCGTTTCCGGGTGCGGGCCGGTGGCTTCGGCGCGGCGTGTGGTTGCGGTGCGTCGCGGCTTGCGCCGCGTGATTCTTGGCTCGGGTCGTGGTTGTGGGCGCGTGGGTGCGGGGTGTCCGGTGCCGCGGTGGGGTGTCTCCTCGGCGTGAAGCTTTCGTTTTCGGCTTTCTGCCGTCGTTCGTCTCGACCTGCGGGGACACCCCACCGCGTCCCCGTCCCGCCGGTGGCCCACCTCCACTCCGGGTCCGCTGGGGCCGGTTCCATGGCGTGCGGGGACACGCTCTCGGCGCGGGACCTACGGTCCCTCCTTCACGGACCAACCGTCCCGCGCAACACCCCCTGCGCAGGGGACGCCTACCCGAGCGCCCCCTGGGGTCTCGTTCGCGTGCTGCGGCACCGGGGGCGGGCGCATGGTGGTGGCGCATCGGTGCTGGTGAGGATGCCGTCCACAGCATGGGAACAAGCGGAGGGGTCACCGGCCGGGAGTTGGCCACCGGGTGGGAGGTGGTGCGGTGGGGTGTCCCCGCAGGTCGAGACGAAGACCGGCGGAAAGCCGAAACTGAGAGCTTCACGCCGAGGAGACACCCCACCGCGGCGCCGACCCCCACCACACAGGCGCCCCATATCCACGGTCCGAGCCAAGAATCACGCGGCGCCAGCCGCATCGCACCGCAACCACACGCCGCGCCGAAGCCACCGGCCAGGCAGCCGAACACGGCGCCAAGCCACACGCACCGCCCCCGTGACGCGGCGCAAAAATCAGCGCGGGACCCTACGGCACCCACCTCACCGGCCCACCGTCCCGCGCAACACCCCCGTGAAGCGGCAACCCCCCGTTTCCTTCCGCACCCCCGCGAAGGGGTCAGCGGACTGCGCGGGCCAGGTGGGTGGCCGCGGTGGCGCGGGGGGTGTTGTCCGGGTGGGGGCGGCGCACGGGGTGGACGGTGTTGGCCAGCAGGACCAGGAACGTGTCGGTGACGGGGTCGAGGACCAGGCTGGTCCCGGTGAACCCGGTGTGCCCCGCGGCCCGCCCCTCGCTCAGGGGCCCCGCCAGCTCCCCCATGAACCAGGGCTGGTCCACATGAAACCCGAGCCCGGGCGGCGCCAGCAGCGTCGCGACGGAGGAGGGCGCGAGGATGCGCGCCGTACCGTAGGCGCCCCCGGTCAGCAGGGTGCGGCACAGCACCGCGAGGTCGGCGGCCGTCGAGAACAGCCCGGCGTGCCCCGCGACCCCTCCGAGCGCGGCGGCGTTCTCGTCGTGGACGGTGCCGCGCAGCATGCCCCGGTCGGCCTTGGCCCAGGGCCTGCGCTGGTCCTCGGTCGCGGCGGCGCGCGCGGCGGGCACGGGCCCGTACCCCGTGTCGGCCATGCCGAGCGGCCCGGTGATGCCCTCCCGTACGAGCGAGGCGAGGCCCCTCCCCGTAAGGCGCTCCAGGACGTGCTGGAGGGCGATCAGGTTGAGGTCGGAGTAGCGGTAGACGCTGCCGGGGCGGGAGAGGAGGCGCTCCTGCCACAGCGGTGCGAGCAGTTCGCCGCGCACCGTGCCGGAACCGGGCGCGGGGGCCGCCTGCGCGTGCTCGTAGAAGGGCAGCTCAGGGCGCAGCCCCGAGGTGTGGGTCAGCAGTTGCCGTACGGTCACCAGTTCCTTGCCCGCTGCGGCGAACTCCGGCACGTATCCGCCGACGGCGCGGTCCAGATCCAGGGCGCCGCGCTCGACCTGCTGCACCGTGGCGATGGCGGTGAACAGCTTGGTCACGGAGGCGAGGTCGAAGAGGGTGTCGGTGCGGGTGGGCTCCCACTGTTCCTCGGGCAGTTCGACGCCCGCCCCGGCCACGGGGTCCCAGGCGGCGTACCGCACGGCCCAGCCGGTGGCGCGCTCGACGACCATGTAAGGGCCGCGCCCCGCGAGCACGACGGCACCGGAGCACCAGCCGCGCGCGGGAAGCGCGTCCACCTCGTCGACGAGCGCGCTCAGCTCTCCGGCCGCCAGCCCCGCGCGCTCGGGGGAGGCGGCCCGTCTCAGTCTCGCGTGCGCCACGGCCTGCACAGTCCCACGAAGGCGACCGCCGCGAGCAGCAGCGCGCAGAGCTGCACGAGTGCCATGGGCACGGCGGTCTGCTCCCCGGCGATCCCGACGAGGGGCGAGGCGATGGCCCCGACGAGGAACTGCGAGGTTCCCAGCAGCGCGGAGGCCGAGCCCGCGGCGTGCGGCGCCCGCATCAGGCCCTGGGAGTTGGCGTTGGGCATCAGCAGACCCATGCCGGACATCAGAACACAGAGCCCGGCGGCGACGGGGAAGAGTCCGACCTTCCCGAAGACCCCCGTGGTCATCAGCAGCAGCGCGACCGCCGCCGCTCCCGTCACGCACAGCGCGAAGCCGAGCACCCGGTCCAGGGAGACCCGGCCGACGAGGATCTTGCCGTTGATCTGGCCGCAGATGACCAGGCCGATGGAGTTGACCATGAACAGCAGGCTGAAGGTCTGTGGCGAGGCGCCGTAGATCTCCTGCATGACGAAGGGTGAAGCGGACACGTAGGCGAAGAGGGCGGCGAAGGCGAAGCCGCCGACCAGCAGATAGCCGGTGAAGACGCGGTCGGCGAAGAGGCCGCGCATGGTGCGCAGGGCTTCGGGGACGCCGCCCTTGTGCCGGTCGGCGGGCGCGAGCGTCTCGGGCAGCCAGCGCATCGCGACGAGCACGAGCAGCGCCCCGATGCCGGTGAGGATGAGGAAGACGCCGCGCCAGTCGGTGAAGCGCAGCACCTGGCCGCCGAGCACCGGGGCGAGGATGGGCGCGACGCCGGATATCAGCATCAGTGTGGAGAAGAAGCGGGCCATGGCGAGCCCGTCGAACATGTCGCGGACGACGGCGCGCGCGATGACGATGCCCGCCGATCCGGCCAGGCCCTGGACCAGCCGGAAGCCGGTGAGCGTGCCGATGGTGGGCGCGAAGGCGCAGGCCGCGCTCGCGACGACGTAGCAGCCCATGCCGATGAGCAGCGGGCGGCGGCGTCCGAACTGGTCGCTCATGGGCCCGACGACGAGCTGGCCGACGGCGAGCCCGAGCAGGCAGGCGGTGAGCGTGAGCTGGGCGCTCGCGGCCGGGGTGTGGAGTGCGGAGCTGACCTCGGGCAGTGCCGGGAGGTACATGTCCATCGACAGCGCGGGGAGCGCGGTGAGGCTGCCGAGTATGAGGGTCACCAGCAGGCCCGCGCGCTGACGGCGGGTGAGCTGGGGCTCGGCCTTGGACTGTGGCTGGGAGCGGGGATGGGGGACGGGAGCGGGGGTCGTGGCGGACAGGGCGGCCTCGCGGGTAGGGCCGGGGTCGGTCATGCACCTCTCCAGGAGATTGTTAACGGCAGACACATTCTCCCAGGGTTTCTGCCCCCGTCCCACACATTTGCCCGAAGCCGGGGTCCGGGGCGGTCCTGGCGGGGCCGCCCCGGCCAGTGCTCACACGGCTTACACGGACTTCAGTCCGGGCTCCCCCGCCTTCGAGACGAACGAGGCGGCCGTGGTGACGGGCGCGCCGGGCGTCGTCACCGCGGAGACCGTGCGGTAGTCGGCGCGCAACTGCTGCTCGTCGAGGGTGAGGAGCACGTAGCCGCGCCGCCCGTTGTAGAACTTCAGGTGCGGGTTGGCCTTCATGAAGGTGCTCCAGTTGGCGGGCTTGTCCGCGCCGTTGCCGCCGCTGGCGATGGAGGTGGTGACGATCTCGACGCCGAGGGTGCGCGAGGCGGTGTCGTCGAAGTCCTCCTTGATGTCGAGCGCGTAGTGGACGTGCACGTCACCCGTGAGCACGACCAGGTTCTCGACGCCCGCCGCGTTCAGCGCCTCCTTGAACCGCTCGCGCGCCGCCGGGTAGCCGTCCCAGGCGTCCATGGAGAGCGGGTACGGGCTGGTGGTGCTGTTGCGGCGGCGGGAGAAGACGACCTGCTGCGGCACGATGTTCCACACCGCGCCCGACTCCTGCCAGCCGGCGGCGAGCCAGCGCTCCTGGGTGGTGCCGAGGAGAGTGCGCTCGGGCCGGTTGGTGTCGTCGGTGGGCACCTTCCAGCCGTCGCCGTTGGACTGGTTGTCGCGGTACTGGCGGCTGTCGAGGATGTCGAGCTGCGCCAGCCGTCCGTAGCGGAGGCGCCGGTAGAGCTGGAGGTCGGCGCCGTCGGGCTGCTGGGGCGGGCGCAGCGGCAGGTTCTCGTAGTACGCGCGGTAGGCGGCGGCGCGGCGGACGAGGAACTTCTCGGAGGACGAGCCGTCCTCGGGGATGTCGGCCGCGTAGTTGTTCTCGACCTCGTGGTCGTCCCAGGTGCCGATCCAGGGGTGGGCAGCGTGGGCGGCCTGGAGGTCGGGGTCCGAGTGGTAGAGGGCATACCGCAGGCGGTAGTCCTCCAGGGTCACCGTCTCCTTGTTGAACCGGGAGGGCAGCTTGAGGTCGGCGTCGTTGCGGTCGCCGCCCTTCGCGTCGACGGCGTACTCGTACAGGTAGTCGCCGAGGTGCAGCACCGCGTCGAGGTTCTCCTCCTCGGCGAGGTGCTTGTAGGCCGTGAAGTAGCCGTCGTGGTACGCCTGGCAGGACACGAGCGCGAAGCGCAGCGTGCCCGGGTCGGCGTCGGCGGCGGGCGCGGTGCGGGTGCGGCCGGTGGGGCTGGTCCACTCGCCTACGGTGAAGCGGTAGTAGTACCGGGTGGCCGGTTCGAGGCCCTCGGGCACGACGTGCACCGCGTGGTTGAACTCCGGGTGCGCGGTGACGTCGCCGCTGGTCACGCCGCGTGTGAACTGCTCGTCGAGGGCCAGTTCCCACGTGACGGTGACGGGCTCGGCGGGCAGGCCGCTGCCCGCGACGTACGGCTCGGGTGCGAGTCGGGTCCACAGGACGACCGAGTCGGGAAGCGGATCTCCAGAGGCGACACCCAGTCTGAAGGGGTTCTTTTCGATTCTCATGGGATCGAGTGTCGTCACAGCGTGGGCGGTATTGGGAAGGTTCGTGCCGAGAGCGAGTGCGACGGCGGCACCCGTCGCGGTCACGAATCGCCGTCGCCCCAAGTGGCGGGCAGCGGCCCGCAGTTCACTGTCTGCGCTCAAAGGCTGCGTCATACATCCGAGTGCAGCGAGCGCGGTGGGCGAATCGCTGTCGGGTACGCGTCACGAACATGACCATCCGATGGCGGCGGGCCCGCGGTCGGGCATCACGTACCCTGCGCGCATGACGACAGAGGTCAACGGTTTGTTGAACGACGCGCGCTCCCCCAGGACCGCGCTGGTCACGGGCGCGGGCTCGGGCATCGGCCGCGCGGTGGCCCTGGCGCTGGCGGGGGCCGGCTGGCACGTCGCGCTGGCGGGCCGCAGGACGGGTGCGCTGGAGGAGACGGCGGACCTGGCGGCGCGTACGGAGCGGGCGGATCGGGCGGCGCGTACGGAGCGGGCGGCGCGGGCCTCGTCCACGTCCACCTCCGTCGTACGGGCCGACGTGACCCGGCCCGACGAGGTCACCGCGCTCTTCGACGCCGTGCGCGAGCGCCACGGCCGCCTGGACCTCCTCTTCAACAACGCGGGCCGCTTCGGGCCCGCCGTGCCCGTCGACGAGCTGACGTACGAGGACTGGCGCGGCGTGGTCGACGTCAACCTCACCGGCGCCTTCCTCTGCGCCCAGGCCGCGTTCCGGACCATGAAGGAGCAGTCGCCCCAGGGCGGCCGGATCATCAACAACGGCTCGCTCTCCGCCCACGTGCCGCGCCCCCACTCCGTCGCGTACACGGCGACGAAGCACGCGCTGACCGGTCTGACCAAGTCCCTCTCCCTCGACGGGCGCCCGTACGGCATCGCCTGCGGCCAGCTCGACATCGGCAACGCAGCCACCGACATGACGGACCGCATGGGCAAGGGCATCCTCCAGGCCGACGGCACGACCGCGCCGGAACCGCTGATGGACACGGCGGACGTCGCCCGGACGGTGCTGCACATGGCGGAACTGCCGCTGGGCGCGAATGTGCAGTTCGCGACGGTGATGGCGACGGCGATGCCGTACATCGGGCGCGGCTAGCGCGACGTCGGGCGGGGACGGGGACGGGGACGGGTGCGGGCGGGCGGGCCCGGGACCGGACGGGGTGTCCCGTACGGCCCCGGGGGACGGCGTGGGCTTACGGCTTGGCCGCGGGACGTGCGGACAGTTGCGGATACAGCAGGGCCGGGTCCTCGCCGAGCCGTGACTTCCACTGGGCCGTCCGCCCGTCGGCCAGCACTTCGAGGGAACCGGCCTCAAGGCCGTCCAGGGCCGCACGGGCGATCGTGTCCGGGTCCGACTTCTCGTCCTCGATAGCGGCCATCATGTCGGTGTCGACGCTCGCCATGGCCAACGCCGTGACCTGGGTGCCCTGACCGGCGAGTTCGTACCGGATGCCGTTGGTCAGCGCCCAGGCCGCGGCCTTGGAAGCGCCGTAGCTGTTGGAGTGCTCGTACGCCATCCACGCCATGACGGACAGCACGTTCAGCACGGCACCGCCGCCATGGGCGCCCAGGACCGGCGCGAAGGCACGCACCATGCGCAGGGTGCCGAAGAAGTTGGTCTCCATCTCCAGCCGGATGTCCCGCTCCGCGCCGTCGGTGAGCCGGGCGAAGGTCGAGACCCCGGCGTTGTTGACGAGCAGTGTCGTGTCTCCGGCCGTGGCCGCGGCCCGGGCGACGGACGCGTCATCGGTGACGTCCAGCTCCAGCGGGACGACACCGGGAATCTGCGGGACGGTCTCAGGGCGGCGCGCTGCCGCGTAGATCTTCTTGACGCCCCTGCGCCGCAACTCGGTGACGAAGCTGTGCCCGATACCCCTGTTCGCGCCTGTGACCAGCGCGATCTCATCTCGAATGTTCACGCTCGCTACGCTAGAACCTCACGTCGACGTGAGGGTCAAGTGCGGGAAGGAAGAAAAGTGGCGATGAAGATCGGAGAGCTGGCTCAGCGGGCCGGCGTGAGCGTGCGCGCGCTGCGCTACTACGAGGAGCAGGGCTTGCTGAGCCCCGAGCGCACACCGTCGGGACAGCGCCGCTACACCGAGGACACCGTCGAGGTGGTGTGCCTGTTCCAGCGGTTCTACGCGGCCGGCCTCAGCAGCCGTGCCATCGCGGCACTGCTGCCCTGTGTGAACAACGGCAGCCCCAGCGCCGCACAGCGTCGCATGCTCGGCGTCGAACGGGACCGCCTCGCGGCGAGAGTCGAGGAGATGGCCCACACCCTCCACCGGCTCGACCAGCTCATCACCGCCGCCACCACCGCCGCCACCGGCCACCACCACAGCGAAACCCGTCACCCCCTGCCGTAGCCGCCGCGCACCCGCACCCGGAAAATGGCCCGGCTGGCCGCATACGACGAGACGGGAACAGGGGGCACGGACACCGATGAGCGAGCCGTCGCCGGTGAACTTCGGCAACTACCAGAACGACATCTACCTCAACGGCCTCGACGGGCACCTGCCGCCGTTCACCACCGACCTGACCGCGCTCGGCGCCTCCGCGCGCGAGCGGCTCGACCCCGGCGCCTTCGGCTACGTCGCCGGGTCCGCGGGCTCGGGCGCCACCCACCGCGCCAACCGCGAGGCGTTCGAACGCCACCGCCTCGTCCCGCGCATGCTGCGCGACGCGACGGCCCGCGACCTGCGCACCCGCGTCCTGGGCACGGACATGCCCGCGCCTGTGCTGCTGGCCCCGGTGGGCGTCCAGTCGATCGTGCACCCGGACGGCGAGCTGGCCACCGCGCGTGCAGCGGCCTCCCTCGGCGTCCCGATGGTGCTCTCGACGGCCTCCTCGTACACCGTCGAGCAGGTGGCGGAGGCGAACGGCCCGGACGCGCCGCGCTGGTTCCAGCTCTACTGGCCGAACGACGACGATGTCTGCCTCAGCATCCTCGACCGCGCCCGCCGCGCGGGCTTCACCACCCTCGTCGTCACCCTCGACACCTGGACCCTCGCCTGGCGGCCCCAGGACCTCGACCAGTCCTACCTCCCCTTCATCCGGGGCGTCGGCACGGCCATCCCCTTCTCCGACCCCGCCTTCCGCGCCGGGCTCGCGCAGCCTCCCGAGGAGGACCTGATCGCGGCGGTGCTGCGCTGGGTGCCGATGTTCACGGGCACGGACAGGTCGTGGGAGCGGCTGTCCTTCCTGCGGGAGCACTGGGACGGGCCGATCGCGGTCAAGGGCGTCCAGCACCCGGACGACGCACGCCGCGCCGTGGACGCGGGCATGGACGGGGTGATCGTCTCCAACCACGGTGGCCGCCAGGTCGACGGCGCCGCCGCTTCCCTCGACATGCTGCCCGAGGTGGCCGAGGCCGTCGGCGACCGTACGGAGGTGCTCTTCGACTCCGGCGTCCGCACCGGCTCCGACGTCCTCAAGGCCCTCGCCCTGGGGGCGCGGGCCGTGCTCGTCGGCCGCCCGTACGCGTACGGGCTGGCGCACGGCGGCGAGGAGGGGGTGCGGCACGTGCTGCGCAGCCTGCTCGCGGACCTGGACCTCACCCTGGGTCTTTCGGGTCACCGGACGCCGGGCGAACTGTCCCCTGACTCGCTGCGTCAGCAACCCGCCCGTCCCGCCCGGCCCGCCCGGCCCGTCTGAGCAGCAGCCCGGCCGCCGCGGCGAGGAAGTAGATCTGGATACCGTAGACGGCGCTGGGCACGGCCATCTCGGTGCTGTCGAGCAGGGCGGGGCTCAGCGCGATGGTGAGGGAGAGGGTGGTGTTGTGCATGCCGATCTCCATGCAGCAGGCGACGGCCTGCCGGTGCCCGGCGCTCACCAGGCGGGCCGCCGCGTAGCCCGTCGCGAGCGAGACCGTGCCGAACGCGGCGACGGCGAGACCGACGTCGGCGAGGTAACCGCCGATGTTCTCCGCTTCCGCGGCGACGGCGCCCAGGATGATCCCCGCGACGATCACCAGCGAGACGGCCTTCACGGGGCGCTCGGCGGCTTCGGCGAAGCGGGGGCGCCTGGCCCGCACGTACATGCCGGTCGCGACGGGTACCAGCACGAGCAGGAACACCTGCGCCGTCTTCTCGAACCGCAGCCCGACCGTGCCGGTGCCGGTGCCGTCGCCGCCGGGCGCGAAGTGGTCCAGCCCGAGGTTGACGACGACGGGCAGCGTGAACACGGCGAGCACCGAGTTGACGGCGGTGAGCGTGATGTTGAGGGCGACGTCGCCGCCGAAGAGGTGGCTGAAGAGGTTCGCCATGGTGCCGCCGGGCGAGGCGGCGAGCAGCAGCATGCCGACGGCGAGCGCGGGCGCGAGCCCGAGGACGCTCACGAGCCCGAAGCACACGAGGGGCAGCAGCACGAGCTGGCACGCCAGCGCGGCGACGACGGTACGCGGGTACTCCCGTACGCGCCGGAAGTCGGCGACGGTGAGGCTGAGCCCGAGCCCGAGCATCACGACGGCGAGCACGGCGGGGAGCAGGACGGTCACGAAGGGCGAGTCCACGGGGTCAGGGTGGGGGCACGGGTGCCAGGAGTCCACATCCGTGCGGGGTCGCTTCGCGCTGGGCGGTTCGCCGGTACGGGGTGTGTCCGGGCGCTGCGCGGCCGGGGCGGGCGTGGCCGGGCCGGGCTTCCTCGTCCGGGGCGGCGCCCTTGTCCGGGGCGGCCCGGCGTGGGTGATCGCGGGCAGGGGGCCGCGGGTAGGATGGACGGCACGGCGGACGAGCCGGCCGGGCGGTCGCGTCGGGGTCCCAGGATCCCGCCGAGGAACGTCCGGGCTCCACAGAGCAGGATGGTGGGTAACGCCCACCCGGGGTGACCCGCGGGACAGTGCCACAGAAAACAGACCGCCGGGGCCGCGAGGCTCCCGGTAAGGGTGAAACGGTGGTGTAAGAGACCACCAGCGCCCAGGGTGACCTGGGCGGCTAGGTAAACCCCATCCGGAGCAAGGTCAAGAGGGGCCGTCGGCTGACGGCCCTGCGCGGATGTCCGAGGGCTGCTCGCCCGAGTCCGCGGGTAGACCGCACGAGGCCGGTGGCAACACCGGCCCTAGATGGATGGCCGCCTCCCCCGGCGCCGCGAGGCTCCGGGGAGACAGAACCCGGCGTACATGGCCGACTCGTCCGCCCCACCTCACACGGGCCCTGGCACGGGGCCCCTGTCCGCGACCGGGAACACGGGCAACCGGGCGTCCGGGGTCACCCGATGGTTGCGGAGCCGACTCCGGGACACTGACGGTTCGTGCCCGTCTCCTGGTGGTTCGGCGCGGGCTCACCCGGCTCCACTGACACTCCGGCCCCGCAGTAGGAGCAGTTCGAGTAGCCGCATTCGTACGGGTCGGATCGTCCGTGCATGAGCGCCTCCTGCGTGAAGAGGACTCGTCCCCCAGGTCACACCAGCAGCATGTGGATCTTCGCGCCGCTGTGGAACTCGACACCGAGTCCGGCGTTCTGGCTCTTCTTGCCGTACGCGTAGACGCACGCCAGCTCCGGATGTGCGGTGCCCGCGAGCACGGCCGCGAGATACTCCGCGGTCTGCCGGTCACGGCCTCCGCCGGGCATGGGGCGCGGCTCGACCGGAGCCGGAGGAGTGCCCTCGACCGGGGTCGTCTCGGGCTGCCCCATGTCCTCGCCAGGCGTACGGACCCGGGTGATCGCGTGCCGGACCGTCCGCCCGGCTACCGTCAGCTCGATACCGTGCGGACGCCTGGTGCCGTCCTCCCACAGCTCGGCGGACGCGATCTCGGGAGCTGCGCGGTAGGCGTCGAGAGCCATGGCCTGGAACCGGTCAATGCGCATTTATGACTCTTTCTCATGTGTCGGTGGCGCCCTCAATCTAGGGGGCGTGCGGGGGCGCATCCGGTCGCCAAGGAGACCGGATGCGGGTGCGCCCGGGGCCCGTCCACCCGTCCCCTGGACCGCTGCCGACGGTTCCCCAGAGGCCGGGCGATCAGGGTTCGACGGTGGCCAGTTGGAGGGTGCGTCCGCCGACGAGGGGTGCGGTGAGGATGACGGTGCGTCCCTCGTGTTGCAGTGCCTTGCCGATGCGGGTGTGACGGGCGTGCCACCAGTGGCGGGGCGCGAGCAGTGTGGACACGCAGTCGCGGGTTTCGCCGTTCACCGTGATGCGTTCGCCCTTCTCGCGGAGGCACAGGGGGTGGCAGGCGTGGGCGGTGAGGAGGGTGGCGAGGTTGCCTTCCATGATCTCGATGACCTGGCCTCGCGGCATCGGGCGCGGGTAGCTGGTGAGGAAGACGGGGCCCTGTGGCAGCTCGTACATGAGGCGTACGGCCCGGTCCTGGATGCGGCGCATCACGAAACGCGCTTGCTGGCCCTCGAGGACGGCGACGGGGAAGCCCGCCGTGTCGGCCCAGCCGTGGGGGTCGTAGAAGACGTCTTCGGGATCGGCGGGGATGAGAACGGTGTGATCACGGGGCACAGGGCTACTCCGGGGGTTCAGCGGGTGGCGGTGACGTAGACGAGGGTGACGATGAGTGCGGCGAGGACGGTGATAGAGGCGATCTGCTCGCGCCGCCCCGGCGGGCACAGGGGGCAGGCCAGGACGGGCTGTTCCGGGCCGTGCCACTGGACGATGCGGCCCTCTGCCGTCCAGCAGCCGCACCGGGCACAGACTCCGGTCACGGTGTGCGCACCACGCGCAGGGTGGGCGGTGATTCGGCATCCGGCTGCGGCTCGGTGTCGTCGGTGCGGCGTTTGCCCGCGCCGGTGAAGACGGTGATGGCACGGGCCACGGTCTCCCCCGTGACCTCGGCGCGGATCGCGGCGAGGGGGAGGTAGGCGCCGTGGAGGGGGCAGAGCCACACCGGCTCGTGCCATGGATAGCGCGCTGTGGCCAGGTAGCGCACGACGGGGCCCACGTGACCGCCGCCCTCCACCTCGCACGTGCGGCCGGTCACCGCTCCGCCCCCGGCCTCGCGGCGCGAGTCTCGTCCTCGGCGGCGATGTCGGCCGCACACCCGTCACACACCTTCACCGGAACAGTGCGCGTACGTGTCTGCGGGCTCGCACCCCGCTCATCACCCGAGTACAGGTCGAGGACGGTCTGTGTGCCGGGTGCCTTGCGGCAGCGGAAACAGCACTCGGCAGCCCGCCGCGCACAGTCGTCGCAGAGCTTCACCGGAACAGTGCGCGGGGCTGCCGCGTCCCCGGCGGACACGACGTAGATCTCCACCGCGCCCGGCCGCTGACGGCAACGGACACAGCGCGCGCTCACCATCCGGCCCCGCTCTCGTGCTCGCGGGGCCCGTGCTCGGCGCGGATCACGGCGTCGAGCACCACGTACAGCAGCCGCGCGTCGGTGAGCCCGTGCTCCGCCCACCCTCGTAACCAGTGGGGGGACATGGAACGGGTGCACCAGGCGGGCGGGATCGTGAGGTACTGCGTGGTGCTGAGCAGTTGCACCCACGAGGTCTCGGGAATCACCCAACCCCGCGTCGCGCCAGGCGGCACCAGCCACGTCAGACGGTTCCCGTACGGATCACGGATCACCGCCCCCGACTCCCGCCCGAGCCGCGCCAGCACCCGATCCCCCAGATACACGGGGACGACGGCCGCATCCCAAAACACCCCGGCGGGCAGCAACTCGGCGGCCACCCCGGTGGGTGGGGCCCACTGTGTGGCGGTTTGCGGTTTCAAGGTTTTCTCCCTGTAGCTGAGCGTGACCGCTCGTAGGAGTAGCGTTTCCCATGTGCTCGCGCAGGCATGGACGTACCGTGTCCGCGCTGTCCGCAGCGGTGCGGACAGCGCGGACACGGGGAACGGTGAGCGATGGCGGGACCTTCGGGCAGGCACTGCGACGGCTGCGCGGAACACGCTCACTCCGCGACGTCGCTCACCTCGCCAACTGCGGCAAGTCACATGCCTAGTCAACGGCTCACAGAAGTGGACGGACAGGTGGAACAGAGCATGCTGGATGGCGCGACCCCGGTGATTTTTACCTTGCGACTGTTAGCACATAGTCAGCCGCGGCTACCGTTTCAGGGGTGTACGCGAACGCCAGGCTGGAAGCACGCATCAATCAACTGGGTTACTCACAGGCAGAGCTAGCGCGTCGAATCAACGTCGAGATCGAGTTGCTGACCGGTCGCACAGGGTGCCTGACCGATGCGGATATCCGCCGCTGGCTACGTGGCGATACGAAGTGGCCCCAGGACCGGATCAGATTGTGTGCTGAGAAGGTTCTGCAGGCATCGTCACAGAACTTAGGGTTCGTCCCCCGGAGCAAGAGAAGTAAGGACGACCCTGTGCATCGTCGTAGGTTTCTCACCTCCACCAGCGGCGCCGCTGTGGCTGTGGCGTCCGGCACCGTAGCGGCCCCGAGGCTCGGCATGTCCGACGTCGGCCGCCTTGAACTGGATTACCGGCGGATTCTCCGCAGCGAACGGACCATCGGCGGGTCGCGGCCGGTCGAGAACCAGGCCGTGGAACTGGCGACCCGGATCGAGTCCGCATTCGCGGACGCCGGGTCGGACAGCGTCCGCCGCCACTTCTATCGGCTGGCGTCCGACGTGACATGCACAGCGGCCTTCGCCGCACTGGACGCAAAAGCACCACAGCGTGCCCGCCCACACCTGGAGCGGGCGCTGACCTTCGCAGGTCTCTCCCGTGACGCACAGGCGGTCTACCGGGTCTGGGATCAACTGATGCTCAACTCCAGCATGCGGGAGAACCACGCCGAAGCCGCCGCTTCAGCGGACGTCATGAAGCGTTCTGCCGCTGCCCGGCGTGATCCGCTCTTCGCGTCGCTGGGTTACATGCGCAGCGCCAACGCCCTGGCCCGGATCCAGCAGCCCACGGAGGCCCTGCGCGCCCTGAGCCTGGCGGAGAAAGCGTTCGGTCGAGCCGGTGACGACAAGCACCCCGGATGGATCGGATTCTATGACGCCGCGGAATTTGATGCGTTGTCGTCGTACGTGTGGACAGCGCTCGGAAAACACGATCGGGCCGAGTCCCGCCTTCATCACACGCTAGCCGCCATTCCCGGCAGCAAGGTCCGTGACAAGGGACTGTTCACCGCGCATCTGGCGCTGGCCCAGGCCCGGCAGGGGGAACTGGAACTCGCCTGTGCGACGGGCACACGCGCACACGATCTGCTGCTACCCGGCTCGGGTTCAAAGCGGACCATCTCCACACTGGCCCGTACTCGCGAGGTGATTGCAGGTCATAGCTCGAAGGCACCCGAGGTGACCGACTGGATCGAGGAGTCCCGCCAATGGAGCTGAAATACCACACACACGCTGACGCACGAGACATCCGCTCTCTGCTGCTCGACCTCCACGACGAGGCGTACTCCGACAGCACGGACCCGTTCCACTCCCGGGAGCGCTTCTCCGGGTACGTGGACCGATGGTCGGCACGGGAGGACTGGCAGTGCGTGTCAGGGTGGGAGGGCGGCACTCCGGTGGGATATGCCTACGGCTCGAAGTTCAAACCGGGTGGGTGGTGGAAGGGAGCGAGTCGCCCCGAAGGCGTTCGGGGGAAGATCCTGGGGCTGTCGGAGCTGTTGGTCACCCCGCAGTGGCGGGGAAAGGGCCTCGCCCGGCTGCTTCACGACGCGCTGCTCGACACCCAGGACGTCGACTTCGTGACCCTGCTGGTGGAGGAAAGGAAGCCTCGCGTGCAGGCGATGTACGAGAAATGGGGCTACACGCGGAGAGGCGAGGTGGAACAGGTGGCTGACGCTCCGCCTTATGCGGTCATGGTGCATGACGTGAGGCTGTGAGCCGGTCCCCTCACGGACCGGTTCCACCCGAGGGACCGGTTCTCCCCGCCAGGCCCCCCGGCGCCCCGCCGGGCCGACGCGGAACGCGTCACGCGTCACGCGCCCGCGTCGGCCCGGGGCTCCCACGTGTAGGGGCCGCCGCCGCGCCATTCGAAGACGGCGGGGTCCTCGAAGGCTTCCGCCGCCGGGCCGAAGCCGATGCCCTCCAGCAGCCCCATCAGGTCGTAGATGCTGAACGCGCGGCCGAGGATCCGGCCGTCGGCACGTACACGCCGTCCGCCCTCCGGATCGGGCGGGTAGACGATCACTGGTGGAGGCATGTCTCCACCGTGCAGCAGGCGCGGGCTGTCCGCATCCTGATCATGTACCCCCTGCTCAGCCGGGGTGCAGCCCCTGCCCCGAGACGTTGGCCGGGTGGAGCGTGATGGTGGTGGTGCCGGGCCCCCGTGTGTGCCGTGACATGAATCCCCCTCGGATTCTGGTGTGCGGTCTTTCCGACGCACTCGACGGTGCAGGGGAAGCCGTTCGCACTCCAGACCCGACGGTTGTCCCGGACAGGGGCTGCCCTGTCCGGGCTGGTCAGCGCCCTGTCCGTGCCCTGTCCCGGACATCCGGCGAACCCGGTGAACCCTCCGACCCCGACCCCGACCCCGGCCCCGACGCCGCCCGCGCCGCGAGCCGCCGTTCGTTCGGCCACCGCACGTCCCGCGCCCACCCCGCCATCTCGAAGAGCCGGATCAGCCGCGCACTGGAGTCGATCTGGCCGCGCAGCACCCCGTGCCGCGCCGAGGTCGGGTCGGCGTGGTGGAGGTTGTGCCAGGACTCGCCCCCGGACAGCGGGGCCAGCCACCACACGTTCCCTGAGCGGTCACGGGAGCGGAAGGGGCGCGAACCGCTGATGTGGCAGATGGAGTTGATGGACCACGTGACGTGGTGGAGAAGTCCCACCCGTACCAGCCCGGCCCAGAAGAACGCCGACCACGCCGCACCCGCGTCCCACACACCGGCCCCCGCGCCCGCACCCGCCCCCGCTCCGCCGCCCCACAGCCCGCCCGCCACGGCGGGGGCACCGTAGGAGAGGAGGACGATCAGCGGCTGCCACCGGCCCACCCTGACCAGGTCGCGGTCCGCGAGGAGGTCGGGGACGTACTTGCGCTGGTTGGTCTTCTCGTTGTTGAAGGTCCACCCCACGTGCGCCCACACCATGCCCTTGAGCAGCGCGCGTACGGAGGTGCCGAACCGCCAGGGCGAGTGCGGGTCGCCTGGCTGGTCCGCGTACTGGTGGTGGCGGCGGTGGTCGGCGCACCAGGTGATCGCGTCGCCTTCGACGGCCATCGTCCCGGCCACGGCGAGCGCGATCTTCAGCGGGCGTGCGGCCTTGAACGCCTTGTGCGTGAACAGCCGGTGGTAGCCGATGGTGATGCCGTGCATGGTGATCGCGTACATCACCGCGCCGATCACCAGATCGTGCCAGGTCACACCCCAGCCCCACAGCACGGCCACGGAGACGATCACCGCGACGAAGGGGATGCCGACGAAGACGCCCACGACGACGCGGTCGGCCGTCCCCATCCGTTCACCCCAGGCCGCGTCGGGTCCGGCCGCCGTTCCCGTCTGTGCCATGAGAGTCCTCCTCGGTCGCGACGGTGCGCGTGAGCCGGACTTTACTGACGGGTAAGCAAGGGCTCTACGTAGCCGGAGCGCAGCCGGAAGGTCCTCTTCCCTCACCCGGCTGACAAGTCACGCCCCCTCACACCCCCGGACAGGCACGGGGGCGCGGGGGACGCGGGGACGCGGGGCGGCGCGAGGGACGCGGGGCGGCGCGGCGAACCGCCCCGCCCGTTCCGGCTACTTGACCGGGACCTCGGTCCCCTCCGGCGGATCGCCGTACTGGGACCAGACCTGGTTCAGCTCGTGCTGGTAGTAGAGCGACTGGAGCCCCGCCACGAACATGAGGACGAAGCCGATCCACGGGTTGCAGGTCTCCGCGCGTCCCGAGGCGCGCTGCATCTGCCCGATGCGCTGCCCCGTGCGGTAGACGGACACGAACGGGGGCACGATGACGATCCACCCCAGGATCTGCGTCAGCAGCGCCCCGGCCGGATTCACCTCGATACGCGCGTCGAGTTCGCGGGCCTCACGGTTGATCTTGTAGTACCAGACGAAGTAGTAGACCCCGAGGGTGATCAGGGGCCAGACCAGCCATACGAGGAAGATGTTGCGGGGTTTTCCGGCACGACCTTGCATGAGGACTCCTTCAGAGCCCGGGAACGGTCCGCATCGCGAAGGCACGGCCGGAAGCGGCGATGCGCGATTCCGGCGGAATCACCATGTACGGGTTCAAGTTTAACGCCGTGGCCCCTTTCGGGCGCCGTTCAGACGGGTCCGGCTCCGCACCGCATGAAGCGGCCCGGCCCGTCAGCGACGGGCCGGGCCGGGCCAGGTGACACAGGGCCGACGGAGAAGGATCAGTCCCGCTGCGCGCCCGCCGGGAGCTGGCGCAGAGTGACCTTGGAAGCGGTCTTCTTCTTGAAGGCCCAGTCCAGCATCTTCGTCGCGTCCGGGTAGCGGTCGGCGCTGTTGAGGATCACGCCGACGACGGTACGGCTGTCCCGCGTCGCCGCGAAGACCAGGCAGGGCCCGGCCGACGTACCGGTACCGGTCTTGATGCCGATGACACCCTTGTACGAACCGAGCAGCTTGTTCGTGTTGTACCAGGTGTACGTCCGGCCGTTGGTGGCCTTCTCCACACCCTTCGTGGACTTCGCCACCTTGCGGATGTTGCTGCTGCCCAGTGCGTAGCGGCCCAGCTTGGCCATGTCGCGCGGGGTCGAGTAGTTCTTCCCGCCCTTCGAGATGCCGTCGAAGGAGTCGAACTTGGTGTTCTTCATGCCGAGGTCGGCGGCCTTCTTGTTCATCTTCGAGATGAACGACTTCGTGCGGGCCGCCGTGGTGCTGCCGGTGCCGTAGGCGTCGGCCAGCGCGTACGCGGCGTCGCAGCCGGACGGCAGGAGGAGCCCGTACAGGAGCTGACGCGCGGTCAGCTTGTCGCCCGTGCGCAGATCGGCCGTGCTGGCGCCCCACTTGGCGACGTAGTCGCGGTACGCCTTCTTCACGGTGATCTTGCGGTCGAGGTTCGCGTTCTTGGTGCTGACGACGACAGCGGCCGTCATGATCTTGGTGGTGCTGGCCATCTGGCGCTTGGTGTCGGCGCCCTTGCTCCACAGCTTCTTGTTGGCGCCGCTGTCCAGCAGGAAGGCGCCCTTGGCCTTGATGCCGGACGGGCCCGACGCCGCGTGGGCCGGAGCCGCCAGCGGTCCCGCCGCCAGCACCGCCCCTGCCGTCATCGCGACCGCGCCCGCCCTGCGGGCCCCCTTGGATATGACTCTCACTCAGTGCTCCGTGTTGTTCGCTGGAACGACAGAAATGCGTTCAGGAGACCGTGCGGCAATGGGAATGGTTGTACGGCCCCGGTAAAGGATTTCGTAAAGCGGCAACCTCCCCGTCCGCCGCCCCGTCCTCGTGACTGCCGGACCGGCCACGCACAGGACAACAGAGCACTACAAAGGGGACACCAGGGATGAACCAGGCATCGCTGCCGGGACGCCGCTCGCTTCTGCGGCTGGGCGCCGGACTCACGGTGGCGGGCCTCGCCACGGGCACGGGTACGGGATCGGGGTGGGCGGCCACCCGGTCAGGCCCACGCTCCGGCGCCACGGCCACCGCCTGGAACGCACTGGCCCACGGCCTGGACGGCACCCTCGTACGCCCCGGCGACCACGACTACGCCACGGCCCGCCTGCTGTTCAACCCCCGCTTCGACGCGGCCCGCCCCTCCGGCGTCGCCTACTGCGCGACGCCCCAGGACGTGCGCGAGTGCCTCGCCTTCGCCCGCCGCCACGGCATACCCGTGGCGATACGCAGCGGCGGCCACTCCTACGCGGGCTGGTCCACCGGCAAGGGCCTGGTCGTCGACGTGCAGCGGATGGCGTCGGTCAAGGCGTCGGGCGGCACGGCGACCGTCGGCGCGGGGGCCAAGCTCATCGACGTGTACGACAGGCTGACGGCGCGCAGGCGCACCATACCGGCCGGTTCGTGCCCCACCGTCGGCGTCTCCGGGCTCACGCTCGGCGGCGGCGTCGGCGTCGTGGCCCGCGCCTACGGGCTGACCTCCGACAGCCTCACCGGGGCGCGCGTCGTCACCGCCGACGGCAAGATCCGCGACGTCTCAGCGGAGCCCGGCGCCGACCCCGGTCTCTTCTGGGCCCTGCGCGGCGCGGGCAACGCCAATTTCGGCGTGGTCACCTCGCTGCGCTTCCGTACGCACGAGGCACCGTCCTGCACCACGTTCTTCCTCGACTGGCCCTGGTCGCGGGCCGCCGCCGTACTGCGCGAGTGGCAGCGCTGGGCCCCGGCAGCACCCGACGAGATCTGGGCCAACCTCCACCTCTCGGCCCCCGCGGGCGGGCGCCCTGGGCGGGTGAGCGTGGGCGGGCTGACGCTGGGCGGCCGCAGGGACATCGAGAACCGCCTCGACCGCCTCGCCGACCGGATCGGCGCCCCGGCCTCCTCCCTCTCCGTGCGCACGCGCCCGTTCATGGACGCGATGAAGGTGATGGGCGGCGTCTCCGGCTGGTCCCTCGCCCAGGCGCACCAGCGCGGCACCCTGCCCGGACGCACCGCGCGGGGAAAGGTGGCGCGCGAGTCGTACGCGGCGCGCTCGGACTTCTACACCCGCCGCATCCCGGCCGCCGGGATCAAGGCCCTGCTCAAGCGGGTCGAGCGCCTGGCCGGGCTGACGGGCGGCGGCGCGGGGAGCGTCGCCTTCGACGCGCTCGGCGGCGCGGTCAACAGGGTGGACCCGGCGGCCACGGCCTTCGTGCACCGCGACGCGCTGTTCCTCGCCCAGTACCTCGTCTCCTGGCCCGACGCGGCCTCCTCCGCGACCGTCGCCCGGCACCGCGGCTGGCTCGACGGCACCCACGAGGCGATGCGCCCATGGGCGAGCGGCCAGGCGTACCAGAACTACACGGACCCTTCCCTCAAGAACTGGCGCTCCGCCTACTACGGCGCGAACGCGGCCCGCCTCGCGAAGGTGAAGTCCGCCTACGACCCGGACCGGCTCTTCACCTATCCGCAGGCCGTCTGACCCGCAAGCCGTCCGACAGTGCGCGCGGGAGCGCCCGTAGGCTGCGGGTACCGTCCGCCGAAGTGCCGATCAAGGAGACCGACCGTGCTCGTGCTGTTGCCGCCGTCCGAGGGAAAGGCCACGGGAGGAAGGGGGCGCCCCCTGGACCTGGGGGAGCTGTCGCTGCCCAGGCTGACCGGGGCGCGGGAGACGGTGCTGGACGAGCTGGTCACGCTGTGCTCCGGCGACGAGGAGAAGGCCCGCGAGGTGCTGGGCCTGAGCGAGGGGCAGCGGGACGAGGTCGCCAAGAACGCCGGGCTCCGCGAGGCACCGGCACGCCCGGCGGGCGAGATCTACACGGGCGTCCTCTACGACGCGCTCGGCCTGGCGACCCTGAGCCCGGCGGCGAAGAAGCGCGCGGCGCGCTCACTGCTGGTCTTCTCCGGGCTGTGGGGCGCGGTCGGCGTCAAGGACCGCATCCCCTCCTACCGCTGCTCGGGCGGCGTGAAGCTCCCGGGGCTCGGCGCCCTCGGCGCGTACTGGCGCGGCCCGCTGGAGTCCGTGCTGCCCGACGTGGCGGGCAAGGGCCTCGTCCTGGACCTGCGCTCGACGGCGTACGCGGCCATGTGGAAGCCGAAGGGCGAGGTCGCCGGGCGCACGACGACGGTGCGGGTGCTCCAGTCGAAGACGGTGGACGGGGTCGAGAAGCGGTCCGTCGTCAGCCACTTCAACAAGGCGACCAAGGGCCGCATCGTACGGGCCCTCCTGGAGGCGGGCGCAGACCCCGCCTCCCCCGCCGAACTGACCGACGCGCTACGGGACCTGGGCCACACCGTCGAGCCCGCGCTCCCCGCGAAGGCGGGACGGCCGACGGGGCTCGACGTGATCGTCACGGAGCTGTAGCCGGAGGCGACGCCGTAGCCGCGAGCGGGACAGCCGGGCACCCACCTCCTGTGCGACGTTGCACTGTACGCAACGATCGTTGCAATACATGCCTCCTCGGGGCAGACTGAGCGCATGACCTCCGTCTCCGTGCTCGATCTCGCTCCCGTCATCCCCGTCGTCGTGATCGACGACGCCGCCGACGCCGTGCCGCTCGCGCGAGCGCTGGTCGCGGGCGGGCTGCCCGCGATCGAGGTGACGCTGCGGACCGAGGCCGCGCCGCGCGCGATCGAGGCCATCGCGGCCGAGGTGCCGGAGGCCGTCGTCGGCGCCGGGACCGTGATCACGCCGGAGCAGGTGCGCACGGCCGTGGAGGCGGGCTCGCGCTTCCTCGTCAGCCCCGGCTGGACGGACACGCTGCTGGAGTCGATGCGCGGCTCGGGCGTCCCGTTCCTGCCGGGGGTCTCCACGACGTCGGAGGTCGTGGCGCTGCTGGAGCGCGGCGTGACGGAGATGAAGTTCTTCCCGGCCGAGGCCGCCGGCGGCACCGCCTATCTCAAGTCGCTCTCCTCGCCCCTCCCCCGCGCCCGCTTCTGCCCCACGGGCGGGGTGGACGCGGCGAAGGCGGCCGAGTATCTGCGACTGCCCAACGTCGGCTGCGTGGGCGGCACTTGGATGCTTCCGGCGGAGGCGCTGGACACGAAGGACTGGGACCGCGTCCAGCGCCTCGCCGCCGAGGCCGCCGCACTGCGCGACTGACCCCGGCCGCAAGGGCTCCGAGCTCCGACGGTCAGCGCGCGCCGCCCGCCGCCTCGGCACGCGGCTCGCCGTCCCCGCCCTCACCCTCGTCTCCGCCCGCACGTGCGCGCTCGCGCGCCCTGCGGGCCAGCACGGCGATGGAGCCGAGCGCGATCACCGCGAGGACCATGATGTAGCCGGAGACGGCCATCGACGTCCCGCTCACCTCCAGCAGCAGCACCATGAGGAACGGCGCGAGACCGCCGCCGACGACCGCGCTGATCTGGTAGCCGAGCGAAGCGCCCGTATAGCGCATCTCGGCCGTGAACAGCTCGGCGAACAGGGCCGCTTGGGGCCCGTACATGATGCTGAGGAAGCAGCTCGTGACGAAGGTGCCCACCGCCAGCAGCCACAGCGAGGTGGTGTCGATGAGCAGGAACATCGGCACGGCCCACACCAGGAGGCCGACCGCGCCCGCCGCGTAGACGGGCAGGCGTCCCACGCGGTCGGAGAACGCGGCGGCGGCCGGGATCAGGGCGAACTGCGTCAGGCTGACGAGCAGCGAGACCATCAGCACCGAGCCGCGCTCCATGTCGAGTTCACGGGTCGTGTAGTCGAGCACGCCGGTGATGAGGATGTAGAACGTCGCGGTGTTGACGGCGAAGGAGCCGCCCGCGAGGAAGACGGTGCCGAGGTGGCCGCCGAGTATCGCGCGCAGCGGCGAACGCCGCTCCCCCGCATCCTCGCCCGTCCCGTCCCCTCCAGCGGCGCTCTTCTCGCGCCGCTCGCGCTCCGCGAGTTCGCGCTCGGCGGCGCGGAACTCGGGCGTCTCCTCGACCCGGTGGTGGATGTACCAGGCGAGGCCGAGCACGAGGACGCCGACGGCGAACGGGATGCGCCAGCCCCACGACGTGAACGCGTCGTCGCCGGTGGCGCTCTCGGCGAGGAGGAAGGCGACGTTGGCGGTCACCACGCCGATGGGGACGCCGAGTTGGACGAGGCTCCCGTACAGCCCGCGCTTCCCCTCGGGCGCGTACTCCGTCGCCATGAGCATCGCGCCGCCCCACTGGGCACCGACGGCGAGCCCCTGCACGATGCGCAGGACGACCAGCAGCACGGGCGCGGCCAGACCGATCGTGCCGTAGGAGGGGAGCAGGCCGATGGCGAGGGTGGCCAGGCCCATGGTGGTCAGCGCGAGCACCAGCATCGGCTTGCGCCCGCGCTTGTCGCCGAGGTGGCCCGCGATGACGCCGCCGATGGGACGGGCGAGGAAGCCGACGGCGAACGTGGCGAACGCCGCCAGCACGCCCGCGACGGGGCTGCTGGAGGGGAAGAACTCGTCGCCGAGCACGAGGGCAGCGGCGATGCCGAAGATGAAGTAGTCGTACCACTCGACGGCGGAGGCCGCCGCCGCTGCGAGCGCGACCTTGCGACGGTTGCCGCCCGGCGTCGCGGAGGGGGCGGGGGACGCGGATGCTGCTGGCATGTCCATGACTGCACGCTCCGATGAGTGCGGCTCAGGAGGACGACAGGACAACGAGATGGTGGGTGGCGCCGTGAATTCCGGTGAACGTACCGACCAGACGGTAGGGGGTCAACGGTTTGGACCGGCCTGCTTGGAGGGGGCGCGCACGGCGAAGGCCCCGGCCCGCCCCTGGGGGGCGCGGCACCGGGGCCATGGAGCGGCGCACAGGCGGAAGCCGTCAGCTCAGCGGGTCAACCTGTCACCTCGGCCACAGCAGTCACCGTGGTCACCTCAGATGACCGGTGTCGTTCAGAAGACGCAGCGAGGCGTTGCCGTCCGCGTAGTAGGCGACGGCCGAGAGCGAGGCGGCGGACAGCTCCATCCGGAACAGCGACTCGGGCGGCGCCCCCAGCGCCAGGCGCACCAGCGTCTTGACCGGGGTGACGTGCGTGACCAGCAGGACCTTCTTGCCCGGGTAGCGGGCCAGCAGCTTGTCGCGCGCGAGGGTGACGCGGCGCGCGACGGCCGTGAAGCTCTCGCCGCCACCGGCCGGCTCGGCGTCGGGCGAGGCGAGCCACGCCTCCAGCTCGTCCGGGTAGCGCTCGCGCACCTCCCCGAAGGTCAGCCCCTCCCAGGCACCGAAGTCGGTCTCGCGCAGGCCCTCGTCCGTACGGACCTCCAGGCCGAGCCGCTCCGCGATCGTCCCCGCCGTCTCCTGGCAGCGGCGCAGCGGCGAGCTGACGATGGCCTGGACCGTGCCGCGCACGCCCAGCGACTCGGCGACCGCCCTGGCCTGGCGCTTCCCCACGGCCGACAGCTCGGGATCGCTCCCGCCGCTCCCCGAGAAGCGCTTCTCCGGGGTGAGCACGGTCTCGCCATGCCTGAGCAGCACGAAGGTGGTGGGCGTGCCCAGGTCCGGGCCCCAGCCGCCGCGCGCGGGCGGAGTGACGGCGTAAGCGGAGGAGTCCCCCTCGACGGCACCCGCACCGGACGCACCAGCGACCGGCTCCGGCTCCGGCGCCGCCTCCAGCTCGGCGGTGGACGCGCCGGGCGACCACTGCTCGCCCCGCTTGCCCGCGTCCATCGCCTCGTTCGCGAGCCGGTCGGCGTGCTTGTTCTTGGCGCGCGGGATCCACTCGTACGACACGGCCCCGGCCGGGAAGATCCCCTTCGCCTCCTCGGCGAGCGGCTTCATGTCCGGGTGCTTGATCTTCCAGCGGCCCGACATCTGCTCCACGACGAGCTTGGAGTCCATGCGCACCAGCACGTCGGCGTCCGGATCCAGCTCGTACGCGGCACGCAGCCCGGCGACCAGGCCGCGGTACTCGGCGACGTTGTTCGTCGCCACACCGATGTACTCGGCGGCCTCCCGCAGCGTCTCGCCCGTCGCCGCGTCCTTGACGACGGACCCGTAACCGGCGGGCCCCGGGTTGCCGCGCGAGCCCCCGTCGGCCTCGACGAGGAAGGAGCGAGCGCCCATCAGAGGCCGGACTCCGGCGTACGGACCAGGATGCGGCGGCAGTTCTCGCAGCGCACGACCTCCTCGGCCGCCGCGGCGCGGACCTCGTTCATCTCGGTGATGTTCAGCTCCAGCTGGCAGCCCTCGCAGCGGCGCTGGTACAGCCGGGCCGCGCCGACGCCGCCCTGCTGCTCGCGGATCTTCTCGTACAGCTTCAGCAGCTCTGCGGGGACGGAGCCCGCGACGATCTCGCGCTCCTTCTTCACCGTCGCCACCTCGGTGTCGATGGTCTCCAGCGCCGCGTCACGGCGGCCCGTCGCGTCCTCGGTCTTCGCCTGCACCGACTCGACGCGCCGCGCCAGCTCCCCGGCCCGCTCCTGCGCGGACTCGCGGCGCTCCATGACCTCCAGGACCACGTCCTCCAGATCGCCCTGGCGCTTGGCCAGCGAGGCGATCTCGCTCTGGAGGCTCTCCAGGTCCTTCGGGTTGGTGACCAGGCCCGAGTCGAGCCGCTTCTGGTCCCGGGAGGCGCGCTGACGCACCTGGTCGACGTCCTGCTCCGCCTTCGTCTGCTCGCGGGCGGTGTCGCTCTCCTCGGTCTGCGCGGCGACGAGCAGATCGCGGAGCTGGGTGAGGTCACCCTCCAGCGTCTGGATCTCCTCGTGCTCGGGCAGGTTCTTGCGCTTGTGCGCGAGCTGCGTCAGGCGCGTGTCGAGCGCCTGGACATCGAGAAGGCGGATCTGATCGGCGGGCGCGGCGTTCAGTTGGGGGCTCCCGTGGTGAGGTTGGGGACGTCGGAAGAGGTGCCCCAGGAGGACGCCGCGTGGGCGGTCCAGGGGTCGGTGACCGTACGGGAGACATGCGTGCGCAGGCCCCAGCCGTGCCGGTCGGAGAGCGCGTCGAGCTGGGCCGCCGCCTGCTCGCACCACGGCCACTCCGTGGCGAAGTGGGCGGCGTCGAGCAGGGCCAGCGGCGAGTGCTCGCGGGCCTCGGAGGCGGGGTGGTGGCGCAGGTCAGCGGTCACGTACGCCTCCACGCCGGCGGCGCGCACCTCGTCGAAGAGGCCGTCGCCCGAACCGCCGCTGACCGCGACCGTACGGATGAGCGCGTCCTTGTCGCCCGCGACGCGGATGCCCTGCGCCGTCGCGGGCAGCCGCCTGGCCACCCGCTCGGCGAACTCCGCGAGCGGCACGGGGTGGTCCAGCTCACAGACCCGGCCGAGCCCGCGGCGCCCCTTCGGATCGGTGCTGTCCGGCACCAGCGGGCGCACGACGCGCAGGTCGAGCGCGCCCGCGAGGGCGTCGGAGACGCCGGGGTCGGCGATGTCGGCGTTCGTGTGGGCCACGTGCAGGGCGACGCCGCCCTTGATGAGGGTGTGCACGACCCGCCCCTTGAAGGTGTCGGTGGCGACGGTCGTCGTACCGCGCAGATACAGGGGGTGGTGCGTGACGAGAAGCTCGGCGCCGAGTGTGACGGCTTCGTCGGCGATCTCCTGGACGGGGTCCACGGCGAAGAGGACGCGCGTCACCTGGGTCTCGTCCGCGGCGACATCGCCGCAGACGGTGCCGACCGCGTCCCACGGTTCCGCGCCGGCGCGCGGCCATAGCGTGTCGAGGGCATCGATGACATCGGAGAGAGCGGGCACGCAAGAAAGGCTACCTTCCGCCCTGACCCCCTGTTTCTCCCCCGCCCCACTTCCCGGGGAGCCCCCGATTCCCCTTCCTCTCCCCATGCGCACCGGGTGCCCCCTGGGGTTTCGGAGGTGCCCCCTCGCCCTGCGGAACGCCTGCCCACAACAGTGGTGCTGGTGGCCACCGGGCGGGAGGGGACGTGGCGGGGTGTCCCCGCAAGTGGTGGCGACGAGTGCCGGGAGAAACCCGTAAACGAGACCCGCACTTGTCGCCGCCCGAGGAGACACCCCACCACGGCACCGACCCCCACCACACAGCACCCCACACGACCACCAGCACAAACCAAGAACCACGCGGCGCCAGCCACACCGCACCGCAACCACACACCGCACCGAAGCCACCGGCCCGCACCCGAAAAACGACGGCGCCCCACCACCCCACTGCGTGCAGCGGCACAAAAATCAGCGCGGGACCCTACGGTGCCCACCACACCGGTGAACCGTCCCGCGCAACACCCCCGACGAACCGGCAACCCCCCGTTTCCTTCCGCAGCCCCGCGAAGGGGCCCCGCACAGCGCCGCGCCCCGCGCCAAGGGAACGGGCAAACCTCCACCCGTACGCGTGAAGCGGCTCAACACGCGTTGTTCGCCCGGACGTACGACGCATAGCTTCGCCACTGGAGGTGATCGACCCATGACTGCCTGTGCCCTCGAAGCCGCTCCGGGCGACGGAGAAGACGCCAGAGCCACACCCGCACCGGCCCACACCAGTTTCACCGCCGCCACCGACGGCTCCTACGCGGCGCGCCTCACCACCTCGGCCGGCACAAACAACTCGTACCCGGAACGCTGGACCCTCGACGGCCCCGAGCCCTACGCCGTTCCCCTCCCAGGCCGCCAGCCGGAGGAGCCGGACGCCCAGGTGCTCCCCCTCGCCGACGGGCGCGTGCTCATCGCGCGCCCCACCGCGGAGCGCCATCTGCTCGCACTGCTCTACCCGACAGGCCCCGGCACGGGCGAACTCCCGCTGGGCTCCGTCGAGTCGGGGCGGCTCACCCTGCTGCCCCCCGCACCCTGCGGCCGTCGCGCCTACGCACTCGTCCCCGCACCCGACGGCCGCTCCACGGGCGTCTGGCTGATCGCGGGCGGCCCCGCCGGACGCCCCGAGCGGGTCGCGGACGTGCCGGGGCACTGCGCGGGCGGCGCCTGGCTGGACCGCGCGGGCCGGCTGCTCGCGCTGGACCGTACGCAGGGCGCGGTCACCAAGACCGTCGCCGTCGATCTCGGCGCGCACGGCGCCGTCACCCCGCTGCTCCAGATCACGGAGGACAGCCAGGACCGGCTGCTGCTGGCCGACCCGGACAGCGGCCTGCTCCTGCTGCGGTCCGACGCACCGGGGCACGACCGCCTCGGCTGGGGCGTGCTGGGCAGCCATCGCCCGGTCCGCTTCCCCGAGGTGCTGCACCCGCAGGGCGTGCGGCTGACCCCGTTCGCCGTGCAGCCACGTCAGGTGCTGCTGCCGGAGAGCTGCGCGGTGGCGCTGCGCGTGGACGGGCCCAACGGCACATGGCTGGCCACGTGGCGGCCCTCGCTGCGGCGGCTGCGGCAGTTCGCGGCGCCCGACGGCTGGCTGACGGGCCACGGCATGTGCACAGAGGACGGCGAACTGCGGCTCCCGTACTCGACGCCCGCCACCCCGTGCGGGCTGGCCCGGCTGCGGGTCCCCGAGCCGGAGGCCGACGAGAGGCCGCCGGCCCCCATGCGCGTGGGGGCGACGCCGCGCTGCACGGGGAAAGCGGAGGGCGCCGAGGAGATGGCCGAGGAGACGCAGGTCTCATTCTCCGTACGGAATGTCACGCCCCTGCAACAACAGGATTCGGGCGCGGACGCGGGGGAATGCGGAAACCCCGCAGCGAGGCCCGAGGCG
The DNA here is from genome assembly GCF_053611545.1 of Streptomyces sp. NPDC054796. NCBI lineage: Bacteria > Bacillati > Actinomycetota > Actinomycetes > Kitasatosporales > Streptomycetaceae > Streptomyces > Streptomyces sp. NPDC054796. Next base: position 63,771 of record NZ_JBSHAO010000036.1, read on the forward strand.
TACAAACCCGTACCGCTCCAGCAGGCTCCGCTCACCACCCGGACGGCGTGAGGGAAGATCCGTATCCTCGTTAAACTCTGGCCGGGTACGACGGCAGCAAAGAGATCCACGGAGTTACTTCGCAATGTCCGAGACCCAGACCGGCGCACCCACCGAGCGGAATTCGGGGCGCGGCAAGCACAGAGGGCCAGCCGCAGGCTCGGAGGAGAGCCAGCTGCCCGCGCAGGGCCGCCACCGCCGCCCCGTACAGGACGGTGACCAGCAGGCGGACGGCGTCGCCGCGCAGGCACAGTCGCAGGCACAGGCCAGGACCGATACGGCGGCCTGACGTACACCCGGGCCCGCGCCCACGCCCCTCGGAGGCTCGGGGAACTTGCGCCCTTTCGGGATTCAGTCCTTTTTGAGGGCGAGCACCTCACCCGCGGCGAAGGTCTCGTGCGGCTGCCGGTCGGCGAAATACGGAGTCAGCAGTTCGTCCAGTTCCGCGAAGGTGAATACCTCCTTTGCGGTGTCGAACTTCGCCGCCACCCGCGGACGTTCGAGCAGCGCGACCATGCCGCCGTGCACGACGAGCAACTGCCCGTTGACCTTCGCCGCGGCGGGAGAGGCGAGATATCCGACGAGCGGCGCGACATGTTCCGGGGCGAGCGGGTCGAGCCCTGCCTCGGGCACTTCGAAGCCCTGGAACACGTCCTCCGTCATGCGGGTGCGGGCGCGCGGGCAGATCGCGTTGGCCGTCACGCCGTACTTGGCGAGCGCGGAAGCCGTGGACGTCGTCAGGCCGACGATCCCGCCCTTCGCCGCCGCGTAGTTGGGCTGGCCCGGCGAGCCCGCGACGAACGCCTCCGACGAGGTGTTGACGATCCGCCCGTAGACGGGCCCGCCCGCCGCCTTCGACCGCTCCCGCCAGTGCGCTGCGGCGAAGTGGGTCGTGTTGAAGTGGCCCTTCAGATGGACGCGGATGACCGAGTCCCACTCGTCCTCGCTCATCGAGAAGACCATCCTGTCGCGCAGGATGCCCGCGTTGTTGACCAGGATGTCGAGCGCGCCGTAGGTGTCGACGGCCAACTGGACCAGTTCCCCGGCCTGTGCGAAGTCCGCCACGTCGCCCAGGTGCGCGACGGCCTGGCCGCCCGCTGCCCGGATCTCGGCGACGACGTCCTCGGCTGGCGCGGCCGAGGCGGTTCCTGAGCCGTCGCGGCCCGGCTGTCCGTAGTCGTTGACGACGACGTTCGCGCCGAGCTTCGCCAGCTCCAGCGCCTCGGCCCGCCCGAGCCCGCGGCCCGCGCCGGTGACGATGGCGGTCTTCCCCTGCACACTCATATCCCGGGTCTCCTCCGAAGGCTCGTGGGCTCGTGGGCTCATGACGTGACGCGGACGCGTGAAGCGTAAGGCGTGAGGGCGGCTCAGAACGAGATGCAGGTGCGCAGCGCCTCGCCCGTACGCATCTGCGTGATCGCCTCGTTGATGTCCTCGAAGCGCACCCGGTGGGTGATCAGCCCTTCCAGGTCGATGCGGCCTGAGCGCCAGAGCGAGATGGCGCGCTCGTAGGAGCGGAGCACGTCCCCGCCGCCGTAGAGGGAGGGCAGGATGCGCTTCTCGTCGAAGAACAGCTCGAACATGTTGATCTGGAGGAAGTCGTCGGCGGCGCCCGCGCCGACCACGCAGAGGGTGCCGCCGCGTCGCGTCGCCTCGTACGCGGTGCGCGCGGTCGCCGATTTGCCGACCACCTCGAAGACATAGTCGAAGCCCTCGTCGCCCGTGATCCGGCTCTTGGCACCGGCCAGTTCGCCGGGCTCGACGGCCTCCGTCGCGCCGAAGCGCAGTGCCGCCTCGCGCCGCGACGCGACGGGGTCGACGGCGACGATCTGCGCGGCTCCGCAGGCGCGGGCGCCCTGGATGGCGCTGATGCCGACGCCGCCGCAGCCGACCACGGCCACGGACGAACCGGCCTCCACCCGGGCCGTGTTGATGGCCGCGCCCAGGCCCGTGGTGACGCCGCAGCCGATGAGGGCCGCGACCTCGTAGGGCAGGTCGTCGGGCACCGGCACCGCGCAGGCCGCGTCCACGACGACCTCCTCGGCGAAGGTGCCCGTGCCCGCGAAGCCGAACACGTCGCCGCCGGGGCGACGGAAGTTGGGCACCCCCGCGTTCATGAACCCGGCGAGGCACAGGTGCGGCTGGCCCCTGCGGCAGGAGGGGCAGGCGTTGCAGGCGGGCAGCCAGCTGACCAGCACCCGGTCCCCTGCGCTGAGCGTGGTCACCCCCTCCCCCACCTCGACGACCTCGCCCGCGCCCTCGTGTCCGGGGACGAAGGGCGCCGGCTGCGGCAGCACCCCGCTCATCGCGGAGAGGTCGGAGTGGCACAGCCCGGTGGCCTTGATGCGGAGCTTGACCTTGCCGGGGCCGAAGCCCACCGCCTCGACGTCGTCGAGGACTTCCAGCTTGTCCTGGCCTGTCTCGTGCAGTACGGCTGCGCGCACGGGGCGGCTCCTTTCGCGCGTGTGTGGTGCGGACGAAGGAATGGCGGGTGTGCTGCGTGCGAGTGCGGGGTGCTGCGGGTGCGGGGTGCTGCGTGTGTCGGTGCCGGTGCCGGTGCGGGTTCCGGGGGGGCGCTGCGGGTGCGGATACGGGTGCTACGCGTACGTGACGACCGCGTCGGCCAGCACCGGCGCCTCGTCCCGCTCGACCGCGCCGACGGTCAGCTGGACGCGGCCCTTCTCCCCCTCCGCTCCGCCCTCCCACATCCGCACCCGGAGCGTCTCGCCGGGGTGGACGATCCCGGCGAAGCGCGCGGCGAAGCTCCTGACCCGGCTCACGTCGCCGCCGAGCACGGTGTCGACGACGGCCTTGAGCGTCATCCCGTACGAGCACAGCCCGTGCAGGATGGGCCGCTCGAAGCCCGCGAGGGCGGCGAACTCGGGGTCGGCGTGCAGCGGGTTCCAGTCGCCCGAGAGCCGGTAGAGGAGCGCCTGGTCCTCGCGCACCGGGCGGTCCACGACATGGTCAGGGGCACCCTCGGGTGCCTCCAAGCGCTGCGAGGGGCCGCGTTCGCCGCCGAAGCCGCCCTCGCCCCGTACGAAGATCTGGGACTCGGACGTCCACAGCGGCCCCTCCTCGTCGGCCGCCTCGGTACGCAGGACGATGACGGCTGCCTTGCCCTTGTCGTAGACGGCGGCGACGCGCGCCGTGAGCACGGCCTCGCCGCTGACCGGGATGGGCCGGTGCGTCTCGACGCGCTGCGAGCCGTGCAGCACGGCGGCGAGGTCCACCTCGATGCCGGGGGCCGCCATCCCGCCCATGACGCCCATGCCCGCACCCGCGACGGTGGCGAAGCTGGGCAGGACGTGCAGCTTGCTCTCCAGCGTGTAGCGCAGTTCGGCGGGGTCGGTCGCGGGCACGCCCGCGCCGAGGCCCAGGTGGTAGAGCTGGACGTCCTTGTGGTCCCAGGAGATCTCGGTCCTGCGCGGCTCGGCCGCGACGGCCTTCTCTGCGTCGATGGGCATGGGGCTTCGGCTCCTCGGGTCCTCGGCTCCTGACGGGCGGGGGTGCGACGGTGCGGGGGCGCTGCGCCGAGTACGAAGACCCCGGCACGGCCGTCCGCACCGTCGGCCGTGCCGGGGTCGCTCCGGATCGGCCGAACGGCACCGGAACAAGAACACGTTCTAACCGATGGCCTCCTGTATAACGCACGGTCCTGGACTTGGGAACCCCCCTGACGCCGCGTCAGATACGTGTGCGCGACGTGCCCGTAGCGCGCGGGAAGCAGCCTGCGGGCCGCCTCAAGTCCGCAGGTACGAGGCCCCGTTGACGTCCAGCACCGTGCCGGAGCTCCACTCGGCCGCCGGTGAGGCCAGCCAGAGCACCGCCTCGGCGATCTCCTCGGCGCTCGCGACACGCCCGTACGGGCTCTGCGCGCGGATCGCCTCGCCCTCGGCCCCCGTGAGCCGGTGCGCGACCCGCTCCGTCGCGAAGAAGCCCGGCGCGACGGAGGCCACCGCGATGCGGTGCGGCGCCAGCGCGACGGCCAGCGACTGGCCCAGCGCGTGCACCGCGGCCTTCGTCGCGCCGTAGGCGGGGTGGTCGGGCTCGCCGCGGAACGCGCCGCGCGAGCCGATGTTGACGATGCGCCCGCCCCGGCCCGCTTCGGTCATGTGGTGGGCCGCGCGGTGGCTGAGCCAGGCGGCGCCCAGGAGGTTGACGGCGGTGTGCTGCTGCCAGGCCGCCGTCCACTCCTCGTACGAGGAACGGGCGGGCGGGTGCGGGGTGTTGACGGCGGCGTTGTTGACGAGGACGTCGAGGCCGTCCAGCTCGCGTGCCGCGTCGTCCACCAGGCGCGCGGCCTGCGCGGGGTCGGCGATGTCGGCGCCGAGGAGGATGTGGCCCGCGCCTTCGAGTCCCGCGAGGGTCTCCTCGGCCTCCGCGCGGCGCGTGCCGTAGTGGACGGCGACGCGGTCGCCGTTGCGGGCGAACGCGCGGGCCAGCGCCCGGCCGAGCCCGCGCGAGGCGCCGCTGACCAGGACGCGGCGGCCGGTCGCGGGGAAGGGGGCGGGGACGCCTGGCGGCGTGGGGTCATCGGCTGGTGGCATCCGCGGCTTCCCGTTCCCCTTCTCCGTCTTCTCCGGCCTTTTCGGCCGCTTCGGCTTGCTCGTCGTGCTGCTGTCCGCGCGGCCCGGCTCCGTCACGCTTGTCGTGCCCGTCGCGCCCGCGGGGCAGGGCGAGGATCATGAATACCACGCAGGCGAAGAGGATCCCCGCACCCGTGAGGAACGCCAGCCCGTAGCCGGAGGCGAGGGTGGCCGGGCTCTCGCCCGAGCCGTGGTCGATGCGGGAGGCCGCGACCGTCGAGAGCACGGCGAGGCCCAGCGCGCCGCCCATGGTCCGCGAGGTGTTGACCAGGCCCGAGACGAGCCCCGCGTCGCGCGCTGCGGCGCCCTCGGTGGCCACGGAGGCGAGCGGCGTCGCCAGAAAACCGGCGCCGAGCGCGATCAGCACACCGGGGCCGCACACCGTCTCCAGATAACCGCCGCCCGCGTGCATGCCGCTCTGCCACACATAGCCCACGCACCCGAGCGCGGCGCCTCCCACAGCGACGCTCCTGCTCCCGACGCGCCGCATCAGCAGCGGCGCCGACTTGGAGGCGACGACGATGCTGAAGGACTGCGGCAGGAAGCCGAGCCCGGCCTGTACGGGCGTGAAGTGCAGCACGTTCTGCATATAGAGCGACACGAAGTACCACATCGAGAACATCGCGGCACCGCACACGAACATGGCGAGGTTCGCCGCCGAGACCGACCGCAGCCGGAACAGCTTCAGCGGGATCAGGGGCTCCGCCGTGCGCGCCTCCACCAGGACGAACAGGGCGAGCAGCACCAGCCCGGCCGCCAGCGGCCCGAGCGAGCCGAGCGCGGCCCAGCCGAGGGACTCGGTCCGCACGATCCCGTAGGCCACCACCCCGAGCCCGCCCGTGACCAGCACGGCGCCGAGCACGTCGAGCCTGCGGCGTGCCGCGTCCTCGCGGCTCTCGGCCACCCACACCGCGGCGGCCAGCAGCACGAGGGCGCCGACCGGCACGTTGATCAGCAGCACCCAGCGCCAGGAGAGCGCGTCGGTGAGCAGCCCGCCGACGAGGCCGCCGGCGGCGCCGCCGCCCGCGCCGACCGCCGACCACGTGGCGATGGCGCGGGTGCGCGCCGCGCCCTCGGGGAACGTGGTCGTCAGGATCGTCAGCGTCGCCGGGGCCAGTACCGCCGCGCCCATGCCCTGCACGGCCCGCGCGGCGACGAGCTGCCACGGCTCCTGTGCGACGCCGCCCGCGAGGCTCGCCGCGGTGAAGAGGCCGAGGCCGACGAGGAACGTCCGCTTGCGCCCGTAGAGGTCGCCGGCCCGGCCGCCGAGCAGCAGCAGCCCGGCGAAGGTGAGGGTGTACGCGTTGACCACCCACTGGAGCCCGACCCCGCTGAGCCCCAGGTCCCCGCGCATCGAGGGCAGGGCGACGTTGACGACGGAGATGTCGAGCACGACGAGGAACTGCCCGGCGCAGGCGGCGAGTACCACCGCCCACAGGTGCGGGGCCGTGCGGCGGGAACCGTTCCCGCCGTCGGATATGCCGGACTCGGATATGCCGGACTCGGATATGCCGGAGGAGGAACCGCTTTCGGATGGGGACGAGGACTGGGCCATCTCGCCATGCTCGCATCCGGCGCACGGCACACACACCGGCACATCGCCCCAGGCGGCAGACCGGTGGACCTAGGTCCCGGGCCCCTCTCGCTTCTCGGCCGCCTCGGGCGCACCGGTCCGCCCCGCCCACTCCTCCCACTCCTCCCGCTCCTCCCGCTCCCAGAGCGGGTGTTCGCGGCGGGCCCACGGACGTGCGACGGTGCCGGTGCGGATGCCGCGCCGGGCCTCGGGGTCGGCGTAGGCGAGGCCGATGTGGGCGAGGAGGGCCAGGCCGATCGCGAGGGCGAGCCAGTCGTGGACGAAGGTCGCGCTCGTGCGCCAGAGCAGCGGGGTCAGGTGCGTGAACCACATCATCAGACCCGTGGCCGTCATCACCAGCACCGCACCGGCGAGCCAGGCCGCGTAGACCTTCTGGCCGGCGTTGAACTTGCCGGGCCCGGGGGCGAGTTGCGGCGCGAACGCGGGCACCGGGCGGCGGCGCCGCAGCAGCGCGGCGCGCAGCCAGCGGCGGTCGTGGGGCGCGAAGCGGTTGAGGCGGCGCAGGTCGGCCCGCAGGGCGCGCGAGGCCAGCCCGAGCAGGACGGGCGCGGGCAGCAGCAGCCCGGACCACTCGTGCAGGGTCACCATCAGCCGGCGGCGCCCGACGAGCTGGGCCAGGCCCGGCACGTAGAGGCACAGGGCCGTGCCCACACACAGGCCGAAGAGGGCGCCCGTGGCGTGGTGCGCCCAGCGTTCGGCGCGGGTGAAGCGCGTGAGGCGGGGCTCGCGCGCATCGGGTACGGGCACGGACATGGGCGCGGGCGCGGGATCAGGTGGCGGTGGGGACGTCGTCGCGTCCGTTGGACCGGCCGACCCAGGCGTCGATGTCATAGCCGCGCTTCTCCCAGTAGCCGGGCCGCACTTCGCGGGTGAGGGTGATGCCGGAGAGCCACTTCGCCGACTTGTAGAAGTACATGGGCGCGACGTACAGCCGCGCTGGCCCGCCGTGCGCGTGGCTGAGCGGCTCGTCCCGCATGCGCAGCGCGACGAGCACATCGGCGCGACGGGCCTGCTCCAGCGTGAGGCTCTCGCTGTAGGCGCCGTCGAAGCAGGTGAAGCGGACGGCGGTGGCCTCGTCCCGTACGCCTGCCGCGTCGAGCAGCCGCGCGAGCCGGACGCCCTCGAACGGCGTGTCGGGCACCCGCCACCCCGTCACGCACTGCACGTCGCGCACCATGCGCTCCTGCGGGAGCGCGCGCAGTTGGGCGAGCCCGTAGTGGCGGGGCCGCTCGACGAGGCCGTCGACCGTGAGCCTGTAGTCGCTCTCGTCCCGGTGCGGTACCGAGGAGGCGACGGAGTAGTAGCGGAACCCGCCGCCGTTGGGGAGCAGGCCCGTGACGCCCGTGGGGTCCTTATCGGAGACGGAGCCCAGGACGGTCTCCAGTGCGCGCTGCGCGTAGGGCGCGGCGACGAGGCCGCCCGCGCCCAGCCCGAGCATGCCGAGGACCAGGCGCCGCCCGACGGGGGCGCCCTGCCCGTCGGCCACGGTTCCTTCGGTGGGGTCGCCTTGTGGGGTCACCCCTCGATTCGAGCACCGGCACGGCCCGGATGCCAGGGACGACGGGCGGCCGTCACCGTTCCGTCATCCCCGTCAGGGGCCAGGGGGGACCGCTCGCGCTCACCCCCTGCGCAGCATCGTCACGACCGCCGCGCCGCCCAGTCCGATGTTGTGGGCCAGGCCCACCCGCGCGCCGTCGACCTGGCGGACGTCCGCCTCGCCGCGCAGCTGCCTGACCAGCTCCGCGCACTGCGCGATGCCCGTGGCGCCGAGCGGATGCCCCTTGGAGATCAGTCCGCCGGAGGGGTTGACGACCCAGCGCCCGCCGTACGTCGTCGCGCCGTCGGCGACGAGCTTGCCCGAGCCGCCCTCGGGACACATGCCCAGGGCCTCGTACGTGAGCAGTTCGTTGACGGAGAAGCAGTCGTGCAGCTCGATGACGTCCACGTCCTCGATGCCCAGCCCCGACTCCTCGTAGACCCGCTCGGCAGCGGCGCGCGACATGGGCTTGCCGACCACGTCGATGCAGGAGCCGGAGGCGAAGGACTCCTCGGTGTCCGTCGTCATGGCCTGCCCCGCGATCTCCACGGCGCGGTCCGCCAGGCCGTGTTCGGCCACGAAACGCTCCGAGGCGACGACGGCGGCGGCCGAGCCGTCGGAGGTCGGCGAGCACTGGAGCTTGGTCAGCGGCTCGTGGACGGTACGCGAGCCGAGGATCTCGTCCAGGCTGTAGACGTCCTGGAACTGGGCCTGCGGATTGGCCGCCGAGTGGCGGTGGTTCTTCTCCCCGACGGCGGCGAGCTGTTCGGCCGTGGTGCCGTACCGCTCCATGTGCTCGCGGGCCGCGTTGCCGAAGATCTGCGCGGTGGGCGGGGACATCTCGAAGCCGTGCCGGGCCGCCATGATCCCGTAGTGCCGTGCGACGGGGGACGTCGCGAAGTCGCCGGAACCGGAGCCGGAACCGGAACCCGAGCCCGAACCGCCGCCCAGGGAGCCCTTCTTCATCTTCTCGAAGCCCAGCGCGAGGACGCAGTCATTGAGCCCGGAGGCCACGAACTGACGGGCCATCATCAGTGCCGTGGACCCCGTCGCGCAGTTGTTGTTGACGTTGTAGACGGGGATGCCGGTCAGGCCCAGCTCGTACACGGCGCGCTGCGCCGCCGTCGACGCCTGGTAGCAGTACCCGACCGGTGCCTGCTCGACGAGGCCGTACGGCACACCGGCGTCCTCCAGCGCCCCGGCGCCCGCTTCCCGGGCCATGTCCCAGTATTGCCAGTCGCGCGTCTCGGGCTTCTCGAACTTCGTCGTCCCGACGCCGACGATGTACGCCTTGCCACCCGTCTTGCCAGCCATGGTGTGCACGCTCCTCACGAGGTCGAACGAAGTGGAGTCGGCGGAGCGGGACGGCGGTGTCCTACGACCCCGGTTCGGGGTCGCGAGGCAGGCCGAGCAGCCGTTCCGCGACGACGTTGCGCTGGATCTGCGTGGTGCCTCCCGCGATGGTCAGACAGCGCGACATGAGTACCCCGTGCACGGCCCGCTCCCCCGCCCCCTCCGCCAACGCGCCCTCGGGGCCTAGGAGTTCGAGCGCCAGCTCGACGACCTTCTGCTGGTGCGGTGTCTGGACGAGCTTGCGGACGCTGGCGCCCGCGCCGGGTTCCAGGCCGGAGACCTGGGCCAGCGTCGTCCGCATCCCGACGCAGGCGAGCGCGTGCGCCTCGGCGGCCAGCGCCCCGACGCGGGCGCGCACGGTGTCGTCCACGACGGGCGCCACCGTGCGCCGGATCAGGGCTTCGAGGCCGGTGCCGAAGGTGAGCTGGTCGGCCATGTGGACGCGCTCGTTGCCGAGGGTGTGCCGGGCGACCCGCCACCCGTCGTCCACCTCGCCGACGACGGCGTCGGCCGGCAGCGGAGCTCCGTCGAACCAGACCTCGTTGAACAGCGAGTCCCCGGTCATCTCCTTGAGGGGGCGTATGTCGATGCCCGGCGTGTTCTTCATGTCGACGAGGAAGTAAGTCAGCCCCTTGTGCTTGGGCGCCCCCGGGTCCGTACGGGCGAGCAGGATGCCCCAGTCCGCCCACTGCGCGGCCGATGTCCACACCTTCTGCCCTGTCACGCGCCAGCTTCCGTCCTCGGCGCGCTCGGCCCGCGTACGGAGGGAGGCGAGGTCGGAGCCCGCGCCCGGCTCGGAGAAGAGCTGGCACCAGAGGACGTCGCCGCGCAGCGTGGGCGGCAGATGGCGTTCGCGCTGCGCCTCCGTCCCGTAGCTGATGAGCGAGGGCACCACCCAGGTGCCGATGCCGAGGTCGCTGACGCGTACCCCGGCGTCCGCCAGCTCCTGCTGGACGGCGAGCTGCCGCACGGGTCCGGCGCCGAGCCCGTACGGCTCGGGGAGGTGCGGCGCCGCGTAGCCGGTGGGGGCCAGCTTGCGCCGTACGGACGCGGGGTCGAGCCCCTTGACCGGCTCCAGCACGGTGCGGGCCCGCTCCCTGTACGGCTCGGCCGAGGCGGGCAGCTCCATCCGCAGCTCGCGGCGCGCGCCCGCGGCGGCGAGACGGACGGCGCGCAGATGGTGCGTCGACGCGGTGCCGATGAGCTGGCGTGCGACGAGGGCGCGGCGCAGATACAGATGCGCGTCGTGCTCCCAGGTGAATCCGATGCCGCCGAGGATCTGCACGCAGTCCTTCGCGCACTCGTACGCCGCCTCCGGCGCGGTGCTCGCGGCGAGCGCGACGGCCAGCGCACGCACCCGTGCGGCGTCCCCGTTGTCGTGTGCGCCGGACGGGGCCGCCGTCTCCTCGGCCGCCGCCCTGGCCGCGTCCCAGGTGAGGGCCCGCGCCTGTTCCAGGCGTACGAGCATGTCGGCGCACAGGTGCTTGATGCCTTGGAACTGGCCGATGGGACGGCCGAACTGCTCGCGGTTCCTGGCGTGTTCGGCGGCCGTCTCGACCGCCCACGCGGCGACGCCGCACGCCTCGGCCGACAGCAGCAGCCGCGCCAGATCGGGCACCGGATCGGGGTCGGGGTGCGCCGCTTCCTCGCCGTGGAAGAGCAGGCGCGCGGCGGGGACGGTCACGTCGCGCGCGGTGACCTCGGCGGTCGGGCGCAGCGGGTCGGCGCCCGCCTGCGCGCGTACGGCCAGGGCGTCCGCGTCGACGGCCAGCCGGACCGTGCCCCCGGAATCCGATCTCGAACCGGAACCCGAACCGGAGCCGGGACCGGAACCGGGACCGGAGCCGTCCCCCGGCCCCGTGCGTGCCGCGAGCAGCAGGATGTCCGCCTGCGCGCCGCCGAGGACGGGCGGCGCGGTGCCGTCGAGCACCCAGTCGCCGTCGGCGGTCGGCGTCGCGGTCAGCGAGCCGGTGCCCAGCGCGACGGCGCCGATCAGCTCGCCGCCCGCGAGCGCCCGTACGAGCGTGCCGAAACCCGCCCTGTGCAGCGCCTCGGCGGCCAGCACGCTGGGCAGATACGGTCCCGGGAGCCCGGCCCGCCCTGTCTCCTCCAGCACGACGGCGAGGTCCAGCAGCCCGCCGCCGCCCCCGCCGTCCGCCTCCGGCAGGTGCGGGGCGAGCAGGCCCTGTACGGCCAGGGACTCCCAGTACGCGGGGCGCGCGCCGGGCTCGGGCGGCTCGTCCAGCAGCTTGCGCCGCGCTTCGGGCGGCACGGCGCGCCCGGCCCATCCCCGTACGGCCTCGGCCAGTTCCCTCTGCTCCTGAGTGATCCCGATGCCCATGCGGGGCACAGTAGAACACGTTTCATTCTGACGGAAGGTCAGAAACGGGACTCCCTGCCCCCTGCCTCCCCTGCCGCCCCGGCGACGGGAAGACGCACCCGTACGGCAGCATGGTCCGCGACCGATGCCGCGCCGCGCGCCGCACGTCCGTGCCGGGTACGTCCGGGAACGGCGCGCGGAGAGAAACGGAGAGAGATGTCCCCGTCGCCCCCACCCCCGCGTCCCAAGGACGAGACCGTCGCCGCGTTCGAGGCAGCGAAGGGGTTCATGCCCCTCGACGAGGGCCTCGCGCTGTACGCGGCGGCCGTCGAGGCGTCCCGGCTGGGGCTGCCGCTGCTGGAGGTCGGCACGTACTGCGGGCGCTCGACGCTGCTGCTCGCCGACGCGGCACGCGAGGCGGGGGTCAGCGCGGTCACCGTCGACCACCACCGGGGCAGCGAGGAGCAGCAGCCGGGGTGGGAGTACCACGACCCGGAGGTCGTCGACCCGGTCGTCGACCGCATGGACACGCTGCCGACGTTCCGGCGCACGCTGTACGCGGCGGGGCTGGAGGACCATGTGATCGCCGTCGTCGGGCGCTCGCCCGCGGTGGCCGCCGCGTGGGGCGGCCAGGTGGGGCTCGTCTTCATCGACGGCGGCCACACGGACGAGCACGCGAGGGCGGACTACGAGGGCTGGACACCCCATCTCGCCCCCGGCGGGCTGCTGGTGATCCACGACGTCTTCCCCGACCCGGCCGACGGCGGCCAGGCACCCTTCCGCATCTACCGCCGCGCCCTGCACTCCGGCACGTTCACGGAGGTCTCCGCGACGCACTCCCTCCGCGTCCTCCGCCGCACGAACGGCTAGCCGGCCGACTCCTGTTGATCTTGTGCGGCAGACACCTTCCGCACCGCCTCCTCACCACGCTTCACATGTTCTGTGACGACCACTGAAAGCCCAGAAATCAATCATCTAGGGGGACCGCATGTCGCTGGTGGGAAGGGACGTCGAGTTAGCGCGGATTCAACGCCTGCTGACGGACGCGCGCGACGGGCGCAGCGGCGTGCTGGCGCTGCGGGGCGCGGCGGGCATCGGGAAATCGGTCCTTCTCGACCACGCCGTGTCGATCGCCGAAGCCGGGGGCGGCATGCGCGTCGTGCGCGGGGCGGGGGTCGAGTCCGACTCCGAGCTGGCGTACGGCGGACTGCACCAGCTCCTGTTCCCGCACCTGGACCGGCTGGAAGCCCTGCCCGCTCCCCAGGCCACGGCGCTGCGGTGCGCCTTCGGCCTGGCCGAGGGGGACGAGGCCAATCGGTTCCTGATCTCCGCCGGCGCCCTGTCGTTGCTCGCCGATCTGGCCGAGGACGCCCCTCTGCTGTGCGTGGTCGACGATCTGCAATGGCTCGACCAGGGCTCCGTGGAGGCGCTGTTGTTCGCGGCCCGCCGCTTCGTGGCCGACCCGATCGCGATGCTGTTAGCGGTGCGCGAGACGTCGGCGCCGTTGGACATCGCGGGCGTCGAGGCCGTGGATCTGTCCGGCCTCGCCGCGCCCGATGCCGCCCGGCTGCTGGACGACCACGCGCCGGAACTCGTCGAACCGGTGCGGAACCGGGTCCTCGCGGAGTCCGGCGGCAATCCTCTGGCGATCATCGAGCTGGGGTCGTCGCGGCACGCGGCACGCGATGCCGAGGACTCCGACCCGGCCGAGCAGGTCGGCCCGCTGCCGGTGGCCCGCCGTGTGCAGGAGGCGTTCCGCCGTCAGATCGTCGAGCTTCCCGAACCCACCCGACGCGCGCTTCTGGCGGCGGCGGCCGACACGGCGGCGCCGCTCGCGACGATCCTGCACGTGATCGAAGCCCTCGGTGGCACCCCCGGCGACCTGGCGCCCGCCGAACGCGAGCGGCTGCTCCGGATCGACAGCCGGATCACGTTCCGCCACCCTCTGGTACGGGCAGCCGCCTACCAGGACGCGCCGCTGCACCAGCGGATCGAGGTACATCGCGCGTACGCCGACGTGCTGGGCGCGGAGGCCGAAGCGGACCGCCGGGCGTGGCACCTCGCCGCTGCCACCACCGCCCCCGACGAGGCGGTGGCCGCCGAACTCGAAGGTGCGGCGGAGCGGGCCTGGCACCGGGGCGGCGCGATGGCGGTGTCCGCCGCATACGACCGCGCGGGGCGGCTCAGCGCCGACCGGGAGCTGAAGGCCCGGCGTATCGCGCGGGCAAGCCAGGCCGCGTTCGACGCGGGCAAGGCCGACCGCGCCGCCCGGCTGGCGGCCGAAGCGCTCTCGCTCACCACCGACCCCGGCATCCGGACCGACGCCATCTATACGCGTGGCGCCGTCGAGTACGAACGCACCTCCCCGCGGGCCGACGCGGAGCTGACGATCGAGGCCGCCGCGCTGGTGCGCGACACCGATCCGGAGCGCGCCGCGCTCACGTTCTTCGAGGCAGCGCACGCCGCCCGGCACGGAGCGGCGCACGACCTGCTCCAGCGTGCGGCGGATCAGATGCGCGGGTTCACCCCGCCGGAGCACTGGGCACCGGTGGTCGCCGCCCTTCTCGGGTGGGCGGAGCTGTTCGCCGGACGCCCGGAGAAGGCCGTCGGCCCGATGCGCGCTCTCCGCACCGCCACACGCGGCGGCGGGAACGACCTGATGCACCGCGTGACGGCCGGGTTGGGCGGGCTCATGATCGCGGACGACGACGACGTCGTCGCCGGGGCCGAGGACATGCTGGCCGAAGTGCGGGCGACCGGCGCTCTGGGGTGGGTCCCGTACACCCTGAACGTGCTCGCCGTGGCGCGGCTGTTCCGCGGTGAGTTCGCGGACGCCCGCGCGTGTGTGGCGGAAGGCGCGTCCGTGAGCGCCGAACTCGGGAACACGACCGAGCACCTGGCGCACCGGTCGGTGGAGGTGTGGTTGCACGCCGTGTCGGGTGACGAGCCACGCTGCCGAGCCCTTGCCGAGGAGGTGCTCCCGCGGGTCCGGGCCCGGCAGCACATCAATGCCGAGATCGCGGACTGGGGTCTCGGCATGCTCGACCTCTCAGCGCGGCGGTTCGGGGAAGCGTGCGACCGGCTGGAGAGGGTGTGCCGGGGCCCCGCGAGCCGCGACCTCCTGGTCCGCGCTGTGCCGGATCTGGTGGAGGCCGCCGTGCGCGGCGGCAGGCCGGATCGCGCCCACGGACCGCTGGCGGCGTTCCGGCACTGGGCCGAGCACGTCGACCGCCCGGTCGCCACCGGACTCGTACTGCGCTGCCGGGCCCTGCTGGCCGACGACGGCGAAAGCGACACCGAAGGCGAAGGCGACACCGACGCCCACGCCGACGCGCTGTACGCCGAGGCCCTGCGGCTCCAGGAGCGGCACGGCGGCCCCTACGAGCGTGCCCGTACCCAGCTCGTCTACGGCGAGTGGCTGCGCCGCCGGCGCCGCCGTACCGAGGCCCGCGCCCATCTCGCGGCGGCGGTGTCCGCGTTCGAGGGCCTCGGCGCGCGGCTCTGGGCCGAGCGTGCGCGCGGCGAGCTGGCCGCCTTCGGCGAGCGGGGCGACGAGCCTCGGCGCAGCGGCCCGCTCACCCTGCTGACCCCGCAGGAGTTGCAGGTCGTACGGCTGGCCGCCACCGGTCGGACGAACAAGGAGATCGCCGCACAGCTCTTCCTCAGTCCACGGACCGTCGGCCACCACCTCTACAAGGCGTATCCGAAACTCGGCGTCACCGGTCGCGCCGAGCTGGCCGGCCTCGTCTGACGGCCGACGCCAGTCATCGGGTCCCGGACACCGGTCACGATGACCGATACGGCACTGGGGAGCCCCGCATAGCGTTTCCTGCATCAAGGCAGCAAGGCAGCGGCCGTCGGCCGCGGAGCAACGCCGATGACGAGGAGACGAGCATGACGCAGTACTTTCTGAGCCTCCCTCACGACGCCGCCGAGGAACCGACGATGGAGAGCATGGACCCCGCGGAGTTGCAGGAGATGATCGCCGAGGTCGGTGCGTTCAACACCGCCCTCCAGGAGGCGGGCGCGTTCGTGACCGCCGGCGGTTTGCAGCCGCCGTCGAGCGCGACCACGGTGGACTACTCCGGTGACAGCCCCGTCCTCACACCGGGCCCGTTCGTCGAGGCCAAGGAGTACCTCGGCGGCTTCTGGATCATCGAGGCCGAGAACGAAGACGTCGCGATCGAATGGACCAAGCAGGCTTCGCGTGCGCTGCGGAGCAGGGTCGAGGTGCGTGCCCTCCAGGAGGAGCCCGGCGCATGAACGGTCCGGTCGGCGGCCTGACCCGCCGCCGGCCGCGACACGGCCGCGATACGGCCACGCTCACCGGGGGTCCGTTCGCTGCGTCCGTTCGCCGGGTCCGTTCGCCGGGTCCGTTCGCCGAAGCCAGGGCACCGGGTCGCCGCACAAGATCATTAGGGATCCATCATCTAGAGTCGCCCGCGTGTCGAACGGAAGCTTGTTCCCCCCGCCCCGACGGCCCTGGTGGCTGCCCCGCGCCCTCGTCGTAGGGCTCGTCCTCGCGGTGCTGCTGGCCGCCTGCACCGCGGGCCGGCTCGTATGGCAGTCGACGACCCGCGACGACGACGCCACAGCGCACGCCCCCGCGAAGAAGACGGACGGGGAGGACAAGGGCTCGGACAAGGCCCCGGAGCAGGGGGATCAGGGGAAGCAGGGGAAACAGGCCCCGGAGGCGCGGTCCCTCGAGGGGAAGACCGTGGTGATCGACCCCGGGCACAACCCGAACAACCGCGACCACCCGGACGAGATCGCACGCCTCGTCGACATCGGGACGGGCAAGAAGGAGTGCGACACCACGGGCACCGCGACCAACGACGGCTACGCGGAGGCCGAGTTCACCCTCGATCTCGCACACCGGGTCCGTAGCGACCTGGAGAAGCGGGGCGCGACCGTCGCGTTCACGCACGACGGGGACCGGGAGTACGGGCCGTGCGTGGACGAGCGGGCCAGGACCGGCAACGAGAAGAAGGCGGACGCCGTCGTCTCGCTGCACGCGGACGGCGCCCCCGTCGGCAACCGCGGCTTCCATGTGATCCTCCCCGCACAGGTCCGCGACGGGGAGGCGGACACGTCGGCCATCGTCGAGCCGTCGGAGCGGCTGGGCCGCGCCCTGGTGGACGCGTTCCGGGGCGCCACGGGCGAGCGGCCCGCGAACTACATGGGCGACGGCAAGGGTCTGAAGACCCGGGGCGACCTGGGAGGTCTCAATCTCAGCACGGTCCCCAAGGTGTTCCTCGAGTGTGGCAACATGCGCGACGCGGAGGATGCCGGGCTGCTCACCAACCCGAAGTGGCGCGGTCGCGCGGCTCAGGGCGTCGCGGACGGCATCGCGGCGTACCTGACCGGGAAGCGGTAGCCGCCGCACACGGGGAGCACGGGCACCAGCGGTGGGTGACGGCCGCCGGGTCGGCCGGAATTCCCGGGACGACCCGCCGGACCGGCCCATAGTGTCGTCCGTACGATGGGGTGCTCACCCCCGGCAGACACACTGACCACAAGACCGACTAAGGACCCCACGTGAACATCCGCTCGCTCACCAGAGGCGATGGTGCGGTGATCGGTGCAGCGGTGCTGCTGCTGATCGCTTCTTTCCTGCCGTTCTTCGCCGTCACAGACGAGTGCACCGGCGACAGCTGCGACTGGTCAGCCTGGTCGCCCGTGACCTTCCCGCTGCTGCCGACGGTCCACCTGCTCGCGCTCATCGTGGCCGGTCTGTCCGTCGCGGCCCGTGCCCTGCCGGAGGGCCGCAAGCTGCTCGGCCTCGGCCTGGACCAGTGGGGCTCCGCGCTCTCGGTCACGGTCGCCTGGGCGGCGATCTGGTCGATGTTCTCGACGATGTTCCCGGAGGGCGAGCAGGGCGTCGACCTCAACGAGCGGGTCGGGTTCGGCGTGGGCGCCTGGCTGACCATCCTCTTCGCGCTCGTCTTCGCCGCCGCAGGTGTGCTCGGCTCGGCGATCCCGGCACTGAAGGCCCCGCTCCTGAGCGCGCCGCGCCCGAAGCCGACCCCGTACGGCGGCCAGCCGGGCCAGCCCCAGGCGGGCTACGGCTACCCGGGCGCGCAGCCCGGTCAGCCGGGTCCGTTCGGCGCGCAGCCGGGGCAGCCGGGGCAGCCGGGTGGCTACGGGTACCCGGGCGCGTCGCAGGCCGGTCAGCCGCAGCCGGGCCAGCCCCAGCCGGGGCAGCCGCAACCGCAGCAGAGTGGTCCGGCGGCGGGCGGGGGTGCCCCGGACCCGAACTTCCAGCCCTTCTGGTTCGCCGTTCCGGTCGCGCGTCCGCTCTTCGGTGAGGACGGCTCGCCGCAGCCGGTGGCCGAGCTGGCGCCCGGCACCTGGTACCTCGCGGTCGAGCAGCGCGGGCAGGCGCTCGTCGCGCAGACCCAGGACGGCCGCCGCGGCGTCCTCCAGGACACCTCGGGCATCCAACGCGGCTGACCCCGCGCCCACCCGCCTGTCCCTCCGACGGCCCCTCGCCCTTCCGGGCGCGGGGCCGTTGGCGTACGCTGCCGCGACGCTCGTCCGACGACCATGACGCTTCGTCAGGGGATCGCGGATTCACCAGCGGACCACGGGCGCCGGACGGCAGGGCCGCCGGGCGCCGGGTCCCGGAGCCCGGAGGGGGCGGCGGATGCGACTGGGCCTCACGCTCGGCTACTGGGGGCGCGGTCCCGACCCGCGCCATCTCGAACTCGCGCGGCTCGCCGAGGGGTTGGGCTACGACTCGGTGTGGACGGCCGAGTCCTGGGGCTCGGACGCCTTCACGGCGCTCACCTGGATCGCCGCGCACACCTCACGCGTCAAGCTGGGCACCGGCATCGCGCAGATGGCGGCCCGCACCCCGACGGCCACCGCGATGCACGCACTGACCCTGGACCACCTCTCCGGCGGCCGGATGCTGCTCGGGCTCGGGCTGTCGGGGCCGCAGGTGGTGGAGGGCTGGTACGGGCGGCCGTTCCCGAAGTCGCCGCTGACGTTCACCCGCGAGTACGTCGACGTCATCCGCCAGGTGCTGCGCCGCGAGGCCCCGGTGGAGCTGGACGGGCGCTTCCTGACGCACCCGTACCGGGGCGAGGACGGCACGGGTCTGGGCAAGGCGCTCAAGCCGATCACCCACCCGCTGCGCCCGGGGCTGCCCGTGCTGCTCGGCGCCGAGGGGCCCAGGAACATCGCGCAGACGGCGCGGATCGCGGACGGCTGGCTGCCGCTGTACTGGTCGCCGACCCGCACGGACGTGTACGAGGCGTCGCTGGCCGACGCGCCCGAGGGCTTCCTCGTCGCCCCCATGGCGCAGGCGAGGGTGTGCGACGACGTCGCGGAGGGACTGCTGCCCGTCAAGGCCATGCTGGGCTTCTACATCGGCGGCATGGGCCACGCGAAGCGCAACTTCCACGCCGATCTGATGGCCCGGATGGGCTTCGCCGAGGAGGCGGAGCGCGTGAAGAAGCTCTTCCTCGAAGGGCGGCGCGAGGAGGCCGTAAGCGCGGTTCCGGACGCGTTCGCCGACGAGATCTCCCTCGTCGGCCCGCGCGGGCGCATCGCGGAGCGGCTGGAGCTGTGGCGCGCGAGCCCCGTCACCGACCTCCTGGTCACGGCCCCCGACCCGGCCACCCTGCGCACGCTCGCCGAGCTGAACGAGCAGGTTCCCGCCGCCCGTTGAGGGGTGGGCGCACCCGTACGGGGGGCTGGCGCGGCTGACGGGGACCGTTGACGCTTGTAGGGGTCCGCTCTAACGTGCTCGCCCGGTTCCTCCCGAGAAGAGGAGTGCCCGTGTACCGTTCCCTCGCCCCGCGCCGCCCCACAGGTCCACGCGTCCGTACGCTCCCCCGGACGGCCGCTGTCGCGGGCGCCCTCCTCGTCGCCCTCACCGCCGCCGCGTGCGGCGGCGGCTCGGGCTCGGGAGACGGGAAGTCCGGGGGCAAGGACACCGTGAACGTCGGCGCCATCCCCATCGTGGACACGGCCCCCGCGTACCTCGCGGAGAAGCGGGGGTTCTTCGGCAAGCACGGCATCAAGGCGAAGATCACCCCCGTCCAGGGCGGCGCCGCCGGCGTCTCCGGTGTGATGGGCGGGCAGTTCGACTTCGCGTTCGGCAACACGACCTCCCTGCTCACAGGGCGCGACCAGGGCCTCCCCCTCAAGGCGGTGGCCAGCGGCGTCGCGTCGACGGGCGAGCCGGGGAAGGACTACAGCGCCGTGCTGGTCGGCGAGGACAGCGGCATCTCGTCGGCCGAGGATCTGGCGGGCAGGACCATCGCCGTCAACCAGCTCAAGAACATCGGCGACACCACCGTCAAGGAGACCGTGCGCGAGCACGGCGGCGACCCCTCGGGCATCGAGTTCACCGAGATGCCGTTCCCCGACATGCCCGCCGCGCTCGACAAGGGCCGCGTGGACGCGATCTGGGTCGTCGAACCCTTCGTCACCCAGGCCAGGGACCAGGGCGCGAAGCCCGTCGCCTGGAACTTCGCCGAGGCCACGGACGACGACCTCACTGTGGCCATGTACTTCACGACGGAGAAGCTGCTCAAGGAGAAGCCCGACCTCGCCGAACGCTTCACCGCCGCCATCGAGGAGGCCAACGCCTACGCCGCCGAGCACCCGGACGCGGTGCGCGAGGTGCTGCGCGGCTACGCGGAGATCCCGGAGCCGGTCGCCGAGAAGATGGTGCTGCCCAAGTGGCCGGCCGACATCAACACCGGCTCCGTGCGCGAGATCGGTGCGCTGGCCCGCGAGGACGGTGTGCTGAAGAAGGAGGCCGACGTGGACGCGCTGCTGCCGTGAACGGGGACAGCCCTGTCGCGGGGCGCCCTCGTACCCGTACCCGTACCCCCACGCGGGCCCGTGCGCGTACCCGTACCCGTAGCCGGGCGAGGGCCCGCGCCCGGACCGCCCTGCTGGGCGTCGGCGGCTTCGCCGTCCTCCTCGCCGTGGCCGAGGCCGTGCCCCGGCTCGGCCTCGTGGAGCCCGCGCATCTGCCGCCCGCCACCGAGATCCTGGGCAGGCTCGCCCAGGAGGCGGCCGGGGCCGCGCTGTGGACGGCGCTCGGGGAAACCCTGCGCTCCTGGGCGCTCGGCCTCGGCATCGCCTTCGCCGCCGCACTCGTCGCGGGCGCGCTCATCGACAGCGTGCCAGGCCTGCGCGCCGCCACCGCCTCCACCATCGAGTTCCTGCGCCCCATCCCGTCCGTCGCGCTGATTCCGCTGGCCACCCTCCTCTACGGTGCCGGGATCGGCTCCTCGCTGCTCCTCGTGATCTACGCGTCGTTCTGGCAGGTGCTCATCCAGGTCCTGTACGGGGTCGCCGACGTCGATCCCGTGGCCCGCGAGACCGCGCGCGGCTACCGCTTCCGGCGGCGCGCCCATCTGCGGCACGTGGTGTGGCCCACCGCGCTGCCGTACGTGATGACCGGGCTGCGGCTCGCCGCCACCGTCGCCTTCATCCTCGCCGTCACCGCCGAACTCGTCATCGGCAGCCCGGGGCTGGGCCGCCGCATCCAGACCGCGCAGTCGGGGGGCGCGGTGACGACGGTGTACGCGCTCATCGTCGTCGCGGGCCTCGTCGGTGTCGCCGTCAACCTCGCGGTGCGGTGGCTGGAGCGGCGTGTGCTCGCCTGGCATCCGTCCGTGCGCGGGGAGGTTCCCCGGTGAGCGGCGGCCGGGGACGGTCCGGGCGGGGACCGTCCCTCGCCGTACGGGCGGCGCTGCGGCTGCTGACCGCGCTCGGGCTGCCCGTACTGCTCGTCCTCGGCTGGTGGGTGTGGAGCGCGGCGGCCGACAGCTTCTACGTGCCACCGCCGGGGGAGGTCGCCGCCGCCTTCGCCGAGGTGTGGTTCTCGGAGCGGCTCACCGAGGACGTGCTGCCGAGCCTGGGGCGGCTGCTGGCCGGATACGCGCTCGCCGGACTGCTCGGGGTCGGTCTGGGGGTGGCCATCGGGTCCTCGCCGGGACTGCGCGCCGCCTGCGAGCCCGTCCTGGAGTTCTTCCGCGCCGTGCCACCGCCCGTGCTGGTACCGCTCCTCATGCTGCTGGCAGGGCTCGACAACGCCATGAAGGTCCTGGTCGTCGTCTCGGGGTGCGTCTGGCCCGTGCTGCTCAACACCGTGGAGGGTGTGCGCGCCGTGGACGACGTGCTCGCCGACACCTGCCGCGGCTACGGGATACGCGGCGTGGCCCGGCTGCGGCACCTGGTGCTGCGCGGCGCGAGCCCGCAGATCATGGCCGGGCTGCGGCAGGCACTGTCGATCGGCATCATCCTGATGGTGATCGGCGAGATGTTCGCCAGCACCTCCGGCATCGGCCACACCATCGTGCTGTTCCAGCGCGGCTTCGCCATCCCCCAGATGTGGAGCGGCATCGTCGTGCTCGGCCTCATCGGCTTCGGGCTCTCGCTCGCCTTCCGCGCCGTCGAACGGCGCGTACTGTCCTGGCACATCGCACGCGCGGGGAACGCGGGATACGCGGGGCGCGCGGATTCGCGGGGTACCCATGCTTGACGTCATCGCACTGCACAAGACCTACGACAACGGCACCCACGCGCTGCGCAAGCTGGACTTCCACGTCGACGACGGCGAACTGGTCTGCGTCGTCGGCCCCTCGGGCTGCGGCAAGACGACCCTGCTCAAGTGCGTCGCGGGGCTGCTGACGCCCACCTCCGGCGAGGTGCGGCTCGCGGGGTCGCGGGTGGCCGGGCCGCCGCGCGACACGGCCGTGGTGTTCCAGGAGTACGGGCGAAGCCTCTTCCCCTGGATGACGGTGCGTCAGAACGTCGAACTGCCGCTCAAGGAGAAGCGGGTGGCGGCGGCGCGGCGTCGCGAACTGGTCGCGGAGTCACTGGCCGCCGTCGGACTGGCGGACGCGGCGCGGGCGCACCCGTGGGAGCTGTCGGGCGGCATGCAGCAGCGGGTGGCCATCGCGCGGGCCGTCGCCTACGAGCCTCGGCTGCTCCTGATGGACGAGCCCTTCGCCGCCGTGGACGCGCAGACCCGCGCGGAGCTGGAGGATCTGCTGCTCTCCCTGTGGCGGCGACTGGGTGTCACCGTGCTGCTGGTGACGCACGACATCGATGAGGCGGTCTACCTGGGCCGGCGCATCGTGATCCTCTCGGGCGCCCCCACCGCCGTACAGGAGGAACTGCCCGTGCCGCTGCCCGCGCCCCGCGACCAGGTCACCACCCGCTCCGACCCCCGCTTCGCGCGACTGCGCGCCCACGTCTACGAACAGATCCAGCGCGCCCACTCCTCCGGCGCGTCCTCCGGCGGGCCCGGCCCGTGGGACGGTGCGAGGTGAGCGCGGACGGGACGGGGGCGGGCCGGAGCACGTCGGGCACGGGTGCGTCGTACGCGTCGGACACATCCGGGATACGTGACACACCCGGGACACCCGGCACACCGGGGACGCTGACGGTGCGGGACGCGGCGTTCCGTACCCTGCGCCACTTCGGCCTGACGACGGTCTTCGCGAACCCCGGCTCCACCGAGGTGCCCCTGCTCGCCGACTTCCCCGACGACCTGCGCTTCCTCCTCGCCCTGCACGAGGGCAGCGTCATCGGCATGGCGACGGGCCATGCTCTCGCCACGGAACGCCCCGCGCTGGCCCTGCTGCACACCGTCGCCGGGCTCGGCAACGCCGTGGGCGCGCTGGCCACGGCGCGCGTCAACCGCGCCCCGCTCGTCGTCCTCGTCGGCCAGCAGGACCGCCGCCACCTCGCGCTGGAGCCGTTTCTGACGGGCAAGCTGACGGGGCTCGCGGGCGACTACCCCGTCTGGCACGAGCGGCCCGCCCGCCCCCAGGACGTGCCCTCGGCACTCGCGCGCGCCCACCACGAGGCCGTGACGCACCGTGGGCCCGCGCTGGTCGTCGTGCCCATGGACGACTGGTCGGCGCCGTACGACTACGGGCGCGAGGTCGTCGCCGCGCCCGCCGGGGTGCAGCGGCCCGTCTCACTCACCCCGGCCGACGTCCGGCCCCTCGCCGACTTCCTGGCCGGCTCGCGCACGCCCGCGCTGGTCGTCGGCGCCGGCGCGGACTCACCCGCCGCGTGGGCGGCGCTGACCGCGCTGGCCGAGCGGCTGCGGTGCCCCGTCTGGCAGGAGTCCTTCGAGGCCCGCGCGGGCTTTCCGCAGGACCACCCGCTGTACGCGGGCGTCCTGCCCGCTGAGCGCGACGGGGTGCGGGCGCGGCTCGCGGACCGCGACGCGGTGCTCACGGTCGGGGCGCCGGTGTTCCGCCAGTACCCGTACGAGCCGGGGCCCTTGGTGCCCGAGGGCACGCGCGTCGCGGTCGTCACGGACGACCCCGACGAGGCGCACCGCAGCCCCGCCGACCTCGCGGTGCTGGCCGACCCCGGCGAGGTCTGCGCCCAGCTCGCCGCACGCCTGCCCGCGCGGGAACACACCGTGCCGCGCCCGCCCGTGCGCGCGAGGCCGCCCGCACCGCCCGCGCCGCCGGGGCCCGGCGAACCGCTGCGGCCCGTGCACGTGCTGGCCGCGCTGGCGCGCGGGCTGCCGCGCGAGACGATCGTGGTCGAGGAGTGCCCGTCGGCACGGGCCGACCTGCACGCCCTGCTGCCCGCCAGGGAACCCCTCGGCTACGTCTCGGCCGCGATGGGCGGCCTGGGCTTCGCGCTCCCGGCCGCGGCGGGACTCCGACTGGGCCGTCCGCACCGCCCCGTCGTCGCCGTGGTCGGCGACGGCTCCGCGCTCTACGGCATCCAGGCGCTGTGGAGCGCCGTACGGTACGGGGCCGGGGTGCTGTTCGTCGTCCTGTCCAACGGGCGGTACGCGGTGCTGGACGGGGTGGCCGCGCAGCACGGTGCGGGGGCGGGGCCCTGGCCCGCGTTTGAAGACATCAGCGTGGCGGGCCTGGCCACGGCAATGGGCTGCGCCTCCCGCTCCGTACAGACGCACGCCGACCTCCTCACCGCCCTGCACGGGATCGTCCCCACCCTGTCCGGGCGCACGGAACCGATCCTGCTGGATGTGACGGTGACACCGGAGAGCTGAGGCCCCGCCCTCCACGTGCGACGGGGCCCGCCCGCTTCTTCACTCGCCGTGCGCTACTCGAGGCGGGCCAGCAGGGTGCGGACAAGGCCGACGAGTTCCTCGTCGGTCAGATCTTCGGGCTCGGCGAACTGCGGATCTATGGAGTAGTCGTCCAGACACGAGAAAACACCGTCGAGCACGGAGGTGAGGGGGGCCTTGGTCCTTTCCCCGCTCGTCATCGCGCGGCTGCGCGCTGCCAGCCATTCGCGGGCGAAGCGAGGGGGTGGCATCTCTCCGGATGCCACGAGCCGCATCAAACGGAGCTGCTGGGCGGTGTCACTTTCCGGGTCGACGTCCGATGGGGCTCCCCACGTGCGTCTGCGCGGACGGAACCGTGCGGCGATCCCGTCGGCTGCGGCTTTACGGAGGTGGCGCGGGGTGTCGGCCATCTCTACCTGCGCACGACGAACCGCACCACCGGGCCGTCATCCGTGTCCACGACGCCACCGTCGAACTGCTTGTCGGGGAAATCCGCCTCCAGGCAGGAGCGCCAGCAGAAGGCGAGGTCCTGGGCGAATTTCTGGACCCGCCGTTCTTCGCCCGGATCACCGTCGTCCCAGTCGAGAACCTGCCACAGTCTGAATTCGTTAAGCGTCGCCTCTACGGAGGTGGCATCACCGTTCAGTTCCTCGAACCACTCGCGAAAGTTGTCCGGCTCGTACGCCCGGTCCCAGATGACACAACCGGACACCTCGACGAAGTGAGGGCGGAAGCAGCGGGCCAGAGCGAGCCAGTCGGGCAGGCGCAAATGCTGTGCCGCGTAATCCAGATAGTCGACCCCGCCGCCGCTGTCCTGGGACCACGAATCGATCTCCGGGTGTGCGGAGCGGTGACCTGATTCTGGTGTCACGTTCGTACCTCTCACGGCAGTTCATCGGGACGTGCGGGGCGGGGCATCTTCTTCCAGGTGAGGAATTCCTCTCCTGTCTTCGGATTGACGTGCTTTTCCGTTTCCAGAACATGTGGCGCAGGAACCCCGCCATGTGGCTTGGAGTTGGGATCCACGTCTACACGTTTGACCGGATCCCCGTGCTTATCGTAAACCGCATAAGCGGTCACGGTCCCGTCATCCTTGCGTCGCACCAGAACTTCATCGGGCCCTGCGCTCTTCGGGAATCGCCCGCTGTGCGGCGTGGCGTTGGAGAGATCGACTCCGCAGCTCTGGAGGCCGAGGGGGTCGATCTCGTAGTACGGGTTGTGGGCGTAGGTGTGGTGGTTGGGTGCGGGGTCGAGGCCGAGGGGGTCGGGGGTGAGGTAGCGGGCGGTTTCGGGGTCGTAGTAGCGGAAGTGGTTGTAGTGCAGGCCGGTTTCGGGGTCGTGGTATTGGCCGGGGAAGCGCAGGGGGCAGGTGACGGTGCCCGGGGTGGTGGGTGGGGCGGGGAGGGGGGTGCCCCACAGGGTGGTGCGGTGCTGCCAGGCGAGGTCGCCTTCGGGGGTGACCAGTTCGGTGGGGGTGCCGGTCAGATCGGTGATGACGGCGTGGAAGTGGGTGGTGCCCAGTTCCTGGTGGGTCTGGGTGAGGGGGGTGTGGGTGCCGGGGGTGTGGTCCCAGGTGGTGGTGGCGCCGTCGCGGGTGGTCTGTTCGGCCAGGCGGGTGGCGTCCCAGGTGAAGGTGAGGGGTGCGCCGTCGGGTCCGGTCTTCGTGAGGCGGCGGCCGAGGGGGTCGTAGGTGTAGCTCCACTCCTCGCCCAGGGGTGTGGTGGCCTTGGTGAGGCGGTCCTGGGTGTTCCAGGTGTAGGTCCAGGTGCGGGTCCGGCCGTTGAGGAGTTTGCGGGTCTTGCGGACCAGGCGGCCTGCCGCATCGTGGGTGTAGGTGGTGCGGCCCGCGCGGTGGATCAGGGTGCCGGTGTGCTCGCGTTCACCGGGTGCGGGGTGGGCGGGGGCGTCGGCACGGGACTGGTTGCCGATGGTGTCGTAGGCATACGTCTCCGACCAGCCGTGTGCCTGGACGCCGGTGACCCGGCCCGCACGGTCCAGGTCGAAGTGGCGGGTGCCGGTGGTCAGTTCGCGGATCTCGGTGACGTAACCATCGGGGCGGTAGGTGTAGACACGGTGCTGGAGCAGTTCGTCGGCCGGTGAGGTGAGGGCCTGGGTGGTGAGACGGCCGGTGGCATCCCAGCCCTGGTCCAGCATCACACCACCCGTCGCCCGCTGGATCTCGCGCCCGGCC
>NZ_JBSHAO010000037.1:0-29998 GCF_053611545.1 Streptomyces sp. NPDC054796
CGGGGCCTGGGCCCTGCTACTGCTCCCGCCCCCGCGGGCCTCGTGGGGGGGTCTCGCGGAATAGCCCCCCCCCCCCCCCCCCCACGGCGGCCCGTCACACGGCGGCTCGCCCGTCGTCGGGCGCGGTCCGTCAGGTGCGGGCGGCCAGGACGCGCGCCTCCCGGTCCGGGTCCAGCCCGGCCCGCCAGCCGTCCCGCACGGGCGGCGGCCCGTCCAGGCCCCGCAGCCACTCCCACGTCGCCGCCACGGTGTCCGCGACGGGACGGCAGCGCAGCCCCGCGGCCAGCGCCCTGGACACGTCGCCCCCGAACAGCGCGTCCCACTGCTCGCCCGGCGGCGCCCAGACGGGCAGCTCGGTCCACGGCTCGACGCCCGCCGCGAGGATGGTCTCCGGAGCGGTCCAGCACAGTTCGGCGCCGGAGCCCGTGACGCGTACGCACTCCTCCAGCAGTTCGCCCATGGTGGCGTGGCCCGGCGGGCTCACCAGGTTGTAGGGACCGCTCAGCCGCCGCTCCACCGCGTCGGCCGTCCAGCGGGCGAGGTCGCGCGCGTCGATGTACTGGAGGCCCAGGTCCCGCGGTCCCGGAGCCAGTACGGGTCCGCCGCGCGCGATCCGCGCCAGCCACCAGGGCAGCCGCCCGAGGTTCTCGTACGGGCCGAGGATGAGCCCCGCGCGCACCAGCAGCGCCCGGTCGCCGAAGGCGTCCAGCGCGGCCAGTTCCCCGCCGCGCTTGGCCCGCGCGTAGGGCACGTCAGCACCGTCGTCGCCGTCGTCCGGCGAGGCGTCCAGCACGGGTCCGTCCTCGTCCAGTCCCAGCGCGACCGGTGGCGCGTAGACCGAGCGGCTGGAGACGTACACGTACCGGCCCACGCGGTTCGCGAGCAGCCGCGCCGCGTCCCGTACCGCCGACGGGGCCCACGACCAGGTGTCGACGACGGCGTCCCACTCCCCCTCGGCCAGGGCCGTCAGGCCGTCCTCCGTGCCCTGCCGGTCCCCGCGCAGGGCCGTGACGCCGGGCGGGGGCGCGTGGCGCCCCCGGTGGAAGACGGTCACCTCCCAGCCCCGCGACAGCGCCTCCTCGGCGACAAGGCGCCCCACGAACTCCGTACCGCCCAATAACAGAAGTCTCATGCACCGACTTTCCCCTCCCGCGTCCCCTCGCGGAACCGCCGCACGCTCACAGCGCAATCCGTGACGGGGGTGTCAGGGGGAGCGGGGTCCGGGCGAGGCGGGGTCCGGGGTTCAGGAGTCGGCGGGAGTGCCGCGTGAACCCGTGAGGTAGGCGGAGACCACCACGTTGGAGGTGTAGGCCCGCCGTTCGTGGTCGAAGGCGCCGCCGCAGGTGAGCAGGCGGAGTTCGGAACGGCCGCGCACGGCGGGCCCGTAGACCTCGCGCGCGTCGAAGTCCTCGTGGCGCACGACCTTCGTCCGCTCGACGGTGAACTCGGCGACGGTGCCGTCCGACCTGGTGACCTCGATCCTCGTGCCCCGGTCGGCGCTGCTGAGCCCGTAGAAGACGGCCTTGTGCCGCTCCGTGTCCACATGCCCGACGATCAGCGCGGCACCCCGCGCGCCCGGCACGGGTCCGGCGCCGTACCAGCCCGCGAGCCCCGGCCTGCTGTACGGGGGTGCCGCTATGCCGCCGTGCCCATCGACACCGCGCGCGATCACGGGGGCGCGGACGCCGAGGGCGCCGATGCGCAGCTTCACAGGCCGTGGCGTGCCGGGGAGCGGGTCGTGGGCCGCGGGCAGGGGCTCAGTTCCGGCGGCGGCGCCGCGGGTGCGGGAGTCGTCGCCGAACACGGCGCCGCTCCGCCCGCCCTCGGTCAGCTCGCGCCCCCACAGCCACAGCCCGAGCAGCAGCACGGCCCAGGCCACGCCCGTGGTCAGCCTGCTCCGGGCCGACGTCCTGGGCTCGCCGTCCGGGGTGTCCGGGACCAGCTCGGACGCCGGGCTCACGAGTCCGCTTCGGCCGCTCGGTCGGCCACGCCGGGTGCGGTGCCTGTGCCGGTGCCCGTGCCGCCTGCCCCGGGCCCCGTCCCGGGGTGCGCGTCCGGTGCGGGCGCGGGGGTCGGTGCGGGCGTGGGGGTCGGTGCGGGCGTGGGCGTGGTGTTCCGGTACTCGGCGCGCCGTCGCCGGAGCGCGAGCGCGGCGCCCGCCACCATCAGCGCGGCCCCGGCCGCGAACACCGGCCAGGCCGCCTGGGTGAGCGGCCCGGGGCGCGTGCCCTCGTCCGCCATGGCGCCGCCGCCTGCCCGTACGGGTGCGGAGGGCGAGGAGGGCGGGCCTGGCGCGGGCGCGGGCGCGGCGTCGTCGACGGTGACGGAGCCCCTGGCCATCCGGCCCCCGTCGCAGGAGACCGCGACGCCGTGGGCGCCCTGCTCCGCCGAGGCGCTGAGCGTGGCACGCGCTGTGAGTCCGCCGTCCGCGGCGAGCCGCAGGGGCGCGTCGTCGGCGAAGGCGGGGGAACGGGCGAGGCCCGTGTCGTCCCCGCAGCCGTCGACGTGGACATCGACCTCGCCGCCGGGGCGCGCCGAAGGCGGGTTGACCAGCGCCGGACCCAGGCGCGGAGCATGCGGGGCGTCCGCGCCGTCCGCGAGCGCGGTGCCCTGCGCGAGGCCGAGCGACGTGCCCAGCGCCGCCGTGGCCAGGAGCGCGAAGGCGAGCGGGTGTCGGGCCGCGGTGAGCGTGCGCGTGCGCGGGGTGCCGCTGGCGGCGGGGGTGGACGTGAGGTCGCTCCGCATGGTGAACCTCCGGGTCGGTCACTCCCGACGGTCCCCGCGCCCGCGCCCCTCCGCATCCGGAGAGGCCGCTTACTACTCCGTACGGTGACGTCCGCTCAGACGCGGTCCACCAGGTCGGCGATCGAGTCGACGACGGTCGTCGGGCGGTACGGGAAGGTGTCCACCTCGTCGGGTGCCGTGAGGCCGGTCAGCACGAGGAAGGTCTCCAGGCCCGCCTCCATCCCGGCCCGTACGTCGGTGTCCATGCGGTCGCCGATCATGGCGGAGGTCTCGGAGTGCGCCCCGATGGCGTTCAGCCCGGCGCGCATCATCAGCGGGTTGGGCTTGCCGACGAAGTACGGGTGCCGTCCCGTGGCCTTGGTGATCAGCGCGGCCACGGACCCGGTGGCGGGCAGCGCGCCCTCGGCGGAGGGGCCGGTCTCGTCCGGGTTGGTGGCGATGAAGCGGGCGCCCGCGTTGATGAGGCGGATGGCCTTGGTCAGCGCCTCGAAGCTGTAGGTGCGGGTCTCGCCCAGGACGACGTAGTCCGGCTCGGTGTCGGACAGCACGTACCCGATGTCGTGCAGCGCGGTGGTCAGCCCGGCCTCGCCGATGACGTACGCGGTGCCGCCGGGGCGCTGGTCGTCGAGGAACTGGGCCGTGGCCAGCGCCGAGGTCCAGATGTTGGCGACGGGCACGTCCAGGCCGATGCGGCCGAGGCGGGCGTGGAGGTCGCGGGGCGTGTAGATCGAGTTGTTCGTCAGCACGAGGAACGGCCTGCCGGACTCCTTCAGCCGCTTGAGGAAGGCGTCCGCTCCGGGAACCGGAACGCCCTCGTGCATCAGCACACCGTCCATGTCGGTGAGCCATGACTCGATCGGCTTGCGCTCTGCCACGTGACGGCTCCTGCCAGGTCTCGTCGGTGCCTGCCGGTGGGTCCGGCCGCGCGATCAGCCTAACCGCCACGGCCGGACCCGTGCGCCGGGGACGGCGGAGATCCCGGAGACGCCGGAGACACCAGGGGCGCCAGGGGCCGGGGGGGCGCGGGGGGCGAGCGCGTCAGGAGCCCGTGGCGGACTTCCAGGCGTCGATGTACGTGTCGAGGTTCTTCTCGACGTCCTCCCAGTCGGGCCGGAAGACCTCCACGCCCTTCATGAGGGAGGCCAGCTCGGTGGCGTTCTCGTCGGTGGCCTTCACATCCGTACGCGCGGAGAAGCCGCCGCCCACCGAGGAGACGTCCCGCTGCGCCTGCTCGCTCAGCAGGAAGTCGAGCAGCTTCTTGCCGTTGGCGGAGTTCGGCGCGCCCTTGACGAGGCCGGCCGCGTAGGGCAGCGCGAAGGTGGTGGGCTTCGCGTTCTCGTCCTTGGCCGGGAACCAGATGCCGAGGTTCGGCATGGACTTGGCCTGGGCGTAGTTCATCTGCACATCGCCGTTGGCGACGAGCAGTTCGCCCTTGTCCACCTTGGGTGCCAGCTTGCTGGTGGAGGACGAGGGGCCGACGTTGTTCTTCTGGAGCTTGCCGAGGTACTCCATGGCGGGCTTCTCGCCGCCCATGTCGTGCATCGCCTTGACCAGGAGCGCGGTGCCGTCGCCCGCGACGCCGGGGGTGGAGTACTGGAGCTTGTCCTTGTACTTGGCGTCCAGCAGGTCGTTCCAGGTCTTCGGCGCCTCCGCTTTCCCCTCCGGCAGCTCCTTGGTGTTGTGGACGAAGCCGAAGTAGTTCTTGACGACGCTGGTCCAGGTGCCGTCGGCGGCCTTGTCGCCCTCGGCGACGTTCTCGGCGCCCTTGGGCGTGTACTTCTCCAGCAGGCCCTGGCTGTCGGCCTGCTGGATGAAGGGCGGCAGGGTCACCATGACGTCGGCCTGGGTGTTGCTCTTCTCGCGTACGGCGCGCTGCACCATCTCGCCGGAGCCGCCCTCGACGTACTCGACCTTGATGCCGGTCTTCTTCTCGAACTCCTTGAACTGCTTGTCGTACCAGCCGTCGCCCTTGTCCCCCTTGAGGCCGTCGGCGCTGTAGACGGTGACGGTCCTGCCGTCGGAGGCGGCGGAGCCGGTGCCTCCGCAGCCGGTGAGCGTGACGGTGAGGGCGAGCGCGCCGAGGGCCGCGGCGGTGAGCGTGGATGTGGACGTACGCGTGGTGTGGCGGGGCATGGCAAAGGGCTCCTTAAGGGGAGGGAGGGAGGGAAGAACGCGGGGTGGCAGCGCCTCAGCGGTACGACGCCTTCGTACGGACGCGGGACACGGCCAGCAGCACCAGCAGCGTCGTCGCCATCAGGACGACCGCGACCGCCGAGCCGGTGAAGAGGGAGCCGCGGTCGGTGGCGGCGAAGATCTGGACGGGCAGGGGCATCCAGTCCGGCGGGTAGAGCATCATCGTGGCGCTCAGCTCGCCCATGGACAGCGCGAAGCAGAGCCCGGCCGCCGCGTTGAGGGACGGCAGCAGCAGCGGGAGCTTCACTCGCCACAGGACGTACGAGGGGCGCGCGCCGAGGGAGGCGGCGGCCTGCTCGTAGGCCGGGTCGAGGCGGCTGACGGCGGCGGAGACGGACTGGAACGCGAACGCGGTCACCAGCACCGTGTGCGCGAGGATCACGATCCAGCGGGTGCCGTTGAGGGTCACCGGCGGCTTGCTGTAGGCGACGAGCACGGCCAGTCCGACGACCACGGAGGGCACCGCGACCGGCAGCATGAACAGCGCGTCCAGCACCCGGCGCAGCCGCCTGCCCATCGACGCGGCTGCCAGTGCGGCCCAAGTGCCGACGACGAGCGCGACGAGGCTGGCGCCGACGGCGGTCTGGAGGCTGACGCCGAGCGCGGCGAGGGACTCGCCGCGGGTGGCCGCCTCGTAGTGGGCGAGGGTGGCCCCCGAGGGGAAGGCTCCGCTCCAGTTGGTGGAGAAGGACGCGACGGCGATCACCAGCAGGGGCGTCGCGAACAGCGGCACGAACAGCACCGCGAACAGCGCCCAGACGGCCCAGCGTCCCTTACGGCTGTGGACGAGCACGGCGTCCGCTCCCTTCTGCCCCGGCTCCGGTTGCGGCCCCGGCTCCGGTTGCGGTTCCGGATCCCGCTGCGGCGCGCGCCGCGACGGCGCGATAGAGCGCGTAGAGCCCCACCGAGATGGCGACGTTGACGGTGGCGACCACGCAGGCGGCGACGTAGTCGGATTCGAGGATCGCCTTGCTGTAGACGAGCATCGGCAGCGTGACGACGTCCTTGGCGCCGGTGAACAGCACGATCGCGAACTCGTTCAGGCACAGGACGAGGACCAGGCTGCCGCCCGCCATCAGCGCGGGATACGCCTCGGGCAAAATCACGGTCCGCACGATCCGCAGCGGGCGCGCGCCCAGCGAGGAGGCGACCTCCAACTGCGCCGTTTCGAGCTGCGAGAACGCGGCGAGAAGCGGACGCATCACGAAGGGCGTGAAGTAGGTGACCTCGGCCAGCAGCACGCCCCAGGGCGTCGTCAGAAAGTGGAACGGGCCCTCGCTCGCCCCCGTGGCGCCGGTCCAGAGGCCGTTGGCCATGCCGACGGAGCCGTAGATGAACAGCAGCGCGAGCGTGATGAGGAAGGAAGGGAAGGACAGGAAGACGTCGATGAACTTCGCGACCGCCCTGCTCCCGGGGAACGGCACGAAGGCGACCACGAGCGCGAGGACGAAGCCCAGCACCAGGCAGCCGACGGTGGCCCCCGCCGCGATCCACACGGTGGTGACCAGGGCCTCCCTGAAGGCCGCGGAGGAGAACACCTCCCCGTACGGGGCGAGGGAGGTGCCGCCGCCGTCGGGCGAGACGGACTGCACGACGACGAGGACGAGCGGGTAGAGGAAGACGACCGCGAGGACGGCGACGGGCGGCAGGGCCCACAGCGCGGCCGGAACGGACGGAACGGCGTGTGCACCGCGCCGCGCGGCGGGCGCTGACGAGGGGGCGGGGGCGGGGCGTGGGCCGTCGGCCCGGTCGGGCGCGTCGGGAGACCGTTCGGCGAGCGCGGTCACGGTCGCTGTCGCGGTCGGCTCAGCCATGGATCAGCACCCCGTCCTCGGCCGCGAAGGAGAGGGTGACCTCGTCGCCGAGCGCGGGCGGTGTCCGCAGTTCCCGCACGTCGGCGGTCACCTCGTGGCCTCCCACGTCAGCGGTGACCCGGTGCGTGGCGCCGCGCCACTGGAGCCCGGTCACGGTGCCGCGCAGCGTGTTGGGCCCCTGCGGCGCTCCGGGGCCGCCCAGCGAGACGAGGTGGGGGCGCACGCACAGGGTGGCGGTATGCCCGTCGGGGAGACCGGTCCCGGTCGTCCCGGAGGACCCGGCCGCCTGGTCGGTCCCGGCGATCTCCAGGGGTACGTCGCCGAACAGCACCGTGCCCCCGGCGCCGCCGGTGACCGGCAGCAGGTTCGCGTTGCCGACGAAGGACGCCGTGAACTCGCCGCGCGGCTCCCGGTACAGCCGCTGCGGCGTGCCGACGTCCTGGAGCCGCGCCCTGTCCATGACGGCGATGCGGTCGGCGAGGGTCAGCGCCTCGACCTGGTCGTGGGTGACGTAGAGGATCGAGACGTCGGGCAGTTCGCGGTGCAGCCGCGCGAGTTCGGCCAGCATTCCCGAGCGCAGTTGCGCGTCGAGCGCGGACAGCGGCTCGTCGAGGAGCAGCACGTCGGGGCGGATGGCCAGCGCCCGCGCGATGGCGACGCGCTGCTGCTGCCCGCCTGAGAGCGCGCGCGGGTAGCGCCGCGCGTACGCGCTCATGCCCGTCATCTCCAGCGCCTCGGCGGCCCGGCCCGCGATCTCGCCGCGCGGCACCTTCTGGGCCTTGAGGCCGAACGCGACGTTGTCCGCGACGCGCATGTGCGGGAAGAGCGCGTACTGCTGCACGACCATGCCGACGCCGCGCCGGTGCGGCGGCAGATCCGTGACGTCGCGCTCGCCGAGCCACACCCGCCCCGACGCGGGCCGCACGAAGCCCGCGACGGCGCGCAGCGCGGTCGTCTTGCCCGAGCCCGAGGGGCCGAGCAGCGCCATGACCTCGCCGGGCTCGACGGTGAGGTCGAAGGCGTCGAGGACGACGGTATTGCCGTAGGCGACGGTGACCTCGTCGAACCGGATGCCCGCGCGGGTGCCCGCGCTCCTGGAGGTGACGGCCGGGGGCGTGGCGGTGTCGGTTGCGGTTGCGGCTGTCCGGGCGGTCGCCGTGACCGTGTCCGTGGCGGCGCCCGTGCCCGCGTCGGCGCCCGTTTCTGTGGCCCGCCTCATCACCGCACCCCGCACAGCTCCGGCAACTCCGCGACGGAGCCGAGCACATGCGTGGCTCCGGCCTCGCTGAGCTGCCCCTTGTCGTGGGCGCCGGTCAGGACGCCCGCGACGACGCTCGCGCCCGCGCGGCGCCCGGAGAGCATGTCGTATGCGGTGTCCCCGGCGACGGCGACCTCGCGCACGTCGTCGGCGGCGCCCGTGCGCAGCAGCGCCGCGAGCACCATGTCGGGGTACGGACGGCCGCGCCCGCCCGCGTCGGCGGGGCACAGGGTCAGCGTGACCAGGTCGCGCCAGCCGAGCGCGGCGAGGATCGCGTCCTGCGTCGTACGGGCGAAGCCCGTCGTCAGCACGACGGTCAGCCCCGCGTCGCGCAGCCGCTCGATGGCCTCCCTGGCGCCTGGCAGCGGGGCGCAGTGCCCGGCGTCGACCAGCTCTCCGTAGGCGCGCTCGAACTCGGCGTTGGCCCGTCGCGCCTTCTCCTCCTCGCCGAAGAGGTGCCGGAAGACGGAGATCTTGGACTCGCCCATCGTCGCCCGCACATAGGCGAGCTTCTCCTCGTGGTCCGGGGTGCCGGGCTCGACGCCCAGGCGCTGGGCCGCCTCCCCGAAGGCGCGCTCCACGAGCCCGCCGTCGGCGACGGTGGTGCCCGCCATGTCCAGCACGACCAGCTTGACGCGCTCGTCGCGCCCCTCGCGCCCGCCGGACTTGTCGTAGCCGGTTCCGCTCTCGGTTCCGCTCTCGGTTCCGCTCTCGGTCAACTTCCTCACCATCCCAGTGCGTTCGCGGTGTCCTCGGCTATCGCCGGGGAGCAGGTCATGCCGCGCCCGCCGGGCCCGGTGACCAGCCATGACTCGGTGCCCTCGCGCAGCCGCTGCCGGTGCACGACGCGCTCGCGGTCCGTGCACTGCGCGTACACGCCGGCCCAGCGCCGCCGCACGGGGGGCAGTTCGCGCCCGAGCAGGTCCTCGACCACCCGCTTCAGATGCCCGTAGGGCTCCTCGTCGACGTCGAAGGCGAAGGGCGTCTCGTACTCGTGGGTGTCGCCGATGGTCAGCGAGCCGTCGCGGCGCTGGACCATCAGCAGTTGCATCTTGTGCGCGGCGGCGACGGGCCGCTGCGGCTGAGCGGCGGCCAGCGCGTCGAGCGCGGCGCCGCCGTAGGCCGGGTAGTAGCGGAAGCTGTCCGCGTCGGCGACGGAGGTGGGCAGCTCCTCGTCCAGCGGCTCGGTCTGCATCATCTGGAGGCGCACGCGGCGTACGGGCACCTCGCCCGCCAGTTCGCGCACCATCCCGCCCAGCCAGGCGCCGGTGCACAGGACGACCGCGTCGCCCTCGTGCACCTCGCCCCGGTCGTCGCGGACGGCCGCGAGCCGCTCGGGGACCAGGCCGCGCACCTCGCGTCCGCCGAGGAAGGTGTAGCGGCCCGAGGCGCGCAGCGCGTCCTGGAGCGCGCGCTGCGCGGGGCGCGGCTCGACGGCGGCGTCCCGTTCGCACCACAGCGCTCCCCGCACGGACGGGCCGCGCAGCGCCGGGTTGAGGGCGCGGGTCTCCTCTGCGGTGAGCAGCTTGTAGCCGCGCTCGGCCGCGTCCGTACGCGACGCCGCCGCCTCGGCGACGGCCAGTTCGGCCTCGTTCGTGACGACGGTGAGCGATCCGTTGGGGCGGAAGCCCAGGCCGGGGACGCGTGCGCCGATCTCCTCCCACAGGGTGCGGGCCCGCAGCGCGGTCTCCAGCTCAGGACCGTCGGCGCGACCGCCGATCCAGACGAGCCCGAAGTTGCGCACGGAGGCGCCGCGCGCCTGCTCCTCGCGCTCGATGTGGACGACCTCGTGGCCGCGTTCTACTGCCTGCCAGGCGTGCATGGTGCCCAGCACGCCCGCTCCGACGACTATGACTCGCATGGCAGGAACGCTCCCGGCGGCGCGTGTACCGCTCAGGACCTCCCGGCAACGCGACGGTTAACTGATCGTCAATCTTGGCCCAGACCCGTTATCTTCTCGTTACCTGTGTCAGGTTGCTGCGTTCGGGCAGGTCAGCGGCTCGTCAGCCGGGAGGGCAGGACGGGAGGGCTGGGCGGAACGCTCAGTTCCCGTCGCCCAGGTGTGTGGTGAAACTGAACCGGTCGCCGCGGTAGAGGCTGCGCACCCGCTCCAGGGGACGGCCCTCGGTGTCCCGCGAGAGCCGGTGGATCAGCAGCATCGGCAGGGCGGGCGAGGTGCCGACGAGCAGCGCCTCGCGCGGCGTCGCGAGCACCGTCTCCAACCGCTCGTCCGCGTCGCCGAAGCGGATGCCGACCCGCTCGCTGAGGTACCCGTAGAAGGAGGAGTCGGGGTCGAAGTCCCGCTCCAGGTCCGGCACGCGCTCCACCGCGATGTACGTGCTCTCGATGCCCACGCGCTCGTCGTCCGCGAGCAGCACCCGCTCCATGTGCCAGACCGGAGTGCCGCGTCCGACGGCCAGTTCCCCCGCCAGCCGCTCGGGGCACGGGTGCCGCTCCAGGCCGATGAGGTGACGGCCCGGGACGCGGCCCTGCTTCCGTACGCCCTCCGTGTAGCTGGCCAGCGACAGCGGCTGCGCCAGCTTCGGCCCGGCGACGACCGTCCCGCGCCCCGCACGGCGCAGCCGCCCCTCCAGCACCAGCTCGCGGAGCGCCTGCCGCACCGTCTCGCGGGAGACCTCGAAGCGCACGGCGAGATCGCGCTCGGTCGGCAGGGTGCCGCCCTCGCCCAGCTCGTCGAGGAGCGGGACGATCTTCGCCTTCACCGCGTAGTACTTCGGGACCCGCCCGTGCTCGGGTATACCGGCGCGGACGGGAGCGCTGCTGTCGTACGGAATATCCACAGCGGCATCTTTTCAGGCCACGGCCACGTCACGTGCGGACGCGTGCCGGGCCCGGCCCGGCACGGGGGGGCGGCGGGAGGGCGTGAGAGGTCAGCGCCAGGGGCCGGCTGCGGGGTGGCCCCGCTCCCACGGGCCGTCCGGCACGGGCGCCGCGGACGCCTCGGGCGCGGGCAGCCGTACGGGCCGCAGCGCCGGGTTCAGCCGCGTACCGCCCGGCCGGTCCGAGGGCTCGGGCTCGGTGCGGGGTTCCGTGCCGGTGCGGGGTCCGGGGTCGCCGGAGCCGGTACCGGGTTCCGTGCCGGTGCGGTGGCCCGAGTCGCCGGAGCCGGTACCGGGTTCCGGGGCTGCGGAGTGGTCGCGGGGCGCGGGGTCGCCGGAGTCGGCGGAGCCGGTGCGCCGGGCGGGGCGGTCGGGGGCGCCCTTGATCGCGAAGAGGACGGGACGGGACGCGCCCGTCACGGCGACCCCGGACGCGCCGGAGCCGGAGCGGGGGCGCACGGCCGTGCCCGCGCTCGCCCGTACGAGGTTGTCGGCCGTCTCCCCGCTGAACCGCAGCAGCGCCCGCACGGTCACCTCGCCGCGCGCCGGAACCACGTACCCCGCGAAGCCGCGCCCCTCCAGCGTTCCGGTGTTCTCCCCGTGCGCGGTGTGCCGGAAGCGCACCGGCTTCCAGGCACCCGCCGTCCCCGCTGCCCTCTTCGGCGCGCGGTCGGCAGACGCGGCGTCGACGTGCTCGGCGCGGTCGGGGCGGTCGGGGCGGTCGCGGAACCGCATGTGGATCTGGTCGGCGCGCAGTGTCTGCTCCTCGTCGCGGAGCACGACGGCCGGGTCGCTCACCCGGCACGGGCCGCCCGTGGCGTTGCGGAAGGTGAACCGCAGCTCGCGCCAGCCGCCACCGGCCTCGTATGTGCGGGTGAGGCCGTGGAGCCGCGCCGTGAGCGCACGCGGGGACGCGGGCTCGGCGCCGCCCTGCGGGGAGCGGCCGTCCCGCTGCCGCTCCCGCTCGCCGCACTCCGGTGTGCGCGGCGCGGGAACCGCGAGACCGGTGAGGTCGGCGGGATCGGAGGGGCCGGGAACCGTGGCGGCGGCGACGGGCCCTCTCGTCGCGGCCGGAACGGCCGTCGCGGCCGGAGCCGCCGTGGCCGCCGTGGCCGCCGTGGCGAGGGAGAGACCGACGCTGCCGAGGACGAGAGCTGTGCGCACGCGCATATGGGACGGACCTTTGCTGGGCTGACCGCTCGGGCACCGGCGCCGAGGCGGGCCGGTGTCCAGGAACATGCCACGCGCGACGTGCCCGCCGGAGGAAGTCGGCATTCTCCGCCACTTTCACCCGGCGAATGCCGCCCATTCGGAGCAACGCCCGTCAAGTCCGCGCCGCACGCGCGGACCGGCGCGTGGGCACGTCGGCACCCGTACGGACGACCGTGCGAAAGTGGGGCCATGGACGCTGTCACCCCTCCCCTCCGCGTCGGCCTCGTCGGCTACGGCCTGGCCGGTTCCGTCTTCCACGCGCCGCTCATCGCCGCCACCGAAGGGCTGGCCCTGGACACGGTCGTCACCTCGGACCCCGCGCGCCAGGCGCAGGCCAGGGACGAGCACGGCGACGGCGTCCGTACCGTCGCCTCGGCTGGCGAACTCCTCGCCCGCGCCGACGCGCTCGACCTCGTCGTGATCGCCTCCCCGAACCGCACCCACGTGGACCTCGCCCGCCGCGCCCTCGAAGCGGGCCTCCCCGTCGTCGTGGACAAGCCGCTCGCGCCGACGGCCGCCGAGGCCGAGGAGCTGGCGGCGCTGGCCGAGGAGCGCGGGCTGCTGCTGTCCGCCTTCCAGAACCGGCGCTGGGACAACGACTTCCTCACCCTCCGCGCGCTCCTCGACGAGGGCGCGCTCGGCGACACGGTCTGGCGCTTCGAGTCCCGCTTCGAGCGCTGGCGGCCCAAGCCGAAGGGCGGCTGGCGCGAGTCGGGCGACCCGGCCGACGTGGGCGGCCTCCTCTACGACCTGGGCAGCCACCTCGTGGACCAGGCCCTCACCCTCTTCGGGCCCGCCGACTCGGTCTACGCGGAGTCGGTCGTACGCCGCGCGGGCGCGGAGGCCGACGACGACACGTTCATCGCCCTCACCCACGCGAACGGCGTCCGCTCCCACCTGTGGATGAGCGCCACCGCGGCCCAGCTCGGGCCCCGTTTCCGGGTGCTGGGCAGCGAGGCCGCGTACGTCAAGTACGGGCTCGACCCCCAGGAAGCCGCCCTGCGCGAGGGCGAACGCCCTGGTGGGGACGGGCCGTGGGGCGTGGAGCCCGAGTCGGCGCGGGGCACGCTCGGCGCGCTGGACGAGGCACGCGCTGTGCCGACCCGGCCCGGCGACTACCCGGCCTACTACGCCGCCGTCGCCGCCGCCCTGCGCGCGGGCACCGCTCCCCCGGTCACGGCGGCCGAGGCCGCCGAGGCGCTCCGCGTCCTGGAGGCGGCCCGTACGTCGGCGCGCGAGGGCAGGACGGTCTCCCTGGCATAGCGGCCGACGGGTCGCCGACGGGTCCCGGGAGTCCCTGGGGCTCGGGGTTCATGCCCCAGGCCCCGGAGTCAGGGGCCCCGGACCCGTCGCACCGGGGCCCGTCGCGCCGCCCGCGTCAACCCTGCTTCAGCTCCTGGCGCTGCCGCCCCAGCCCTTCGATCTCCAGCTCCACCACGTCACCGGGCCGCAGATACGGCTTGGGCTCGGGCTGCCCCATGGCGACGCCCGCCGGTGTGCCGGTGTTGATGACGTCGCCCGGATAGAGGGTCATGAACTGGCTGACGTAGCGCACCACTTCCGCCACCGGGAAGATCTGCTCGGCCGTGGTGCCGTCCTGCTTCGGCTCCCCGTTGACCCACAGCCGCAGGGCCAGCGCCTGCGGGTCCGGTATCTCGTCGGCGGTGACGAGCCAGGGGCCGAGCGGGTTGAACGTCTCGCAGTTCTTGCCCTTGTCCCACTGGCCGCCGCGCTCGATCTGGAACTCCCGCTCCGAGACGTCGTGCGCCACCGCGTACCCGGCGACCGACGCCAGCGCCTCCTCGTCCGTCTCCAGATAGCGCGCCGTACGGCCGATGACGACGGCCAGTTCGACCTCCCAGTCCGTTTTCCGGCTGCCGCGCGGCACCAGCACCGTGTCGTCGGGGCCGACGACGGTGTCCGGGGCCTTCATGAAGATGATCGGCTCCTCCGGGACGGGCGCTCCGGTCTCCCGCGCGTGGTCGTGATAGTTCAGCCCGATGCACACGACCTTGCCGATACGGGCCACCGGCGCGCCCGTACGCAGCCCCGACGCGTCCAGCACCGGCAGAGTGCCCGCCGAGGCCGCCTCCCGTACGCGCGCGAGCGCGGCGTCGTCGGCCAGCAGCGCACCGTCGACGTCCGGCACCAGGCCGCTCAGATCCCGCAGTGCACCGCTCTCGTCGAGCAGCGCCGGGCGCTCCGCCC
This sequence comes from Streptomyces sp. NPDC054796, assembly GCF_053611545.1. Taxonomy (NCBI): domain Bacteria; kingdom Bacillati; phylum Actinomycetota; class Actinomycetes; order Kitasatosporales; family Streptomycetaceae; genus Streptomyces; species Streptomyces sp. NPDC054796. Next base: position 14,271 of record NZ_JBSHAO010000037.1, read on the forward strand.
CCACCGTTCCGACACGCAGCAGCTTCAAGGTCACACTCCCGAGGTCGAGGACACCGATGGGGACGGCCATCGAGATGGAATGTTCGATCCTCCAAGAGGGGGTTCAGAACCACAAGACCCCGTTCACGTATTGGACCGGGCCCGCCCCTCCTTCACCTTCGACCGCTCCCTCCCCCTCCTCTTCTCCCTCTCCCGCGACCCGTCCGCCACCGCTGCGGGCTGCGGCGGCTTCCCCGCCCCGAGCGCGGCGCGCTCGACGGCCGTCCAGGCCGTGGTGGTGGCCACATAGAGCCCGGCCGCGAGCGGGACGACCGCCGCCGTGACCAGGGTGCCGAAGGCCAGCAGCGGCAGCACCCTGGCCATGGCCGCACCACCGGGAACGCCCGGCGCCGCCGCGCCCCCACCTGTGCCCGTGCCCCCGCCCGCGCCCGCACCGCTCGCCGCGTTCGCGGAGGCCGTCGCCTTCGTGAGGCGGCGCGTGCGCAGGTACGTCCACGTCGCCACGGCCGCGATCAGCGCGAACAGGCCCAGATACACCAGCCCCTGCTGCCCGAACACCCCTCCCTCACCGAGCGCGTCGGTCCACCGGCCACCGAGCGGGGCGCCGAGCAGGGTGTGGGAGAGCAGCGCCTCGTCGGTGGTGAACAGGTGGTACATCACGAAGAAGAACGGCAACTGGAGCACCATCGGCAGGCACCCGGCGACCGGGGAAGCGCCCTCCTCCGCGTACATCCGCGACATCTCGCGCCGCAGCCGCTCCGGGTCCTTGCCGTGCTTGCGCTGCACCTCGGCCATGCGCGGCGCCAGCCTGGCCCGTACGCGCTCGCCCCGCACCGCGGCACGCGCCAGCGGATGGAGGGCGAGCCGCACGCACAGCGTGAACGCGACGATCGCGGCGGCCGTGGCAGCGGCGCCGAAGAGCGGGTCGAGCGCCTCGGACAGCGAGGCGACAAGGGATGCGAAGACGGACATGGCTGAGCCCTCCACGGGGTCTCGTCGAACCGGACCGGTCAGGATTCGGTGTGACGAGCCGCGCGGGCCCACCCGGTGGAACCGTCGCCCGTGACCGGACCGGAGACCACCGCGGTGATCAAGGTCAGGGGCCAGTGGGCCAGTGAGCCGACGGTTCGGCGGAGAAGGGAGCCGGGCGCCTACGCGGCCGTCGCTGCGCGACGGCCCGGCGCTCGGGGACGCGGACGCCCCGAGGCGTCCGGATCACGCTGCGGCAGGAAGGCCGTGCGGCGCTCGCGGTCGCGTATCGCCGTGCGTATTCGCCCCGGCGGGACGGGCGGCGCCGCGGCGGCCACCGCCAGCAGCACGGTGTGGCACAGCAGCAGCACGGCCGCCGCCGCTGCCGCGCCCGTCAGCGCGGTGGCCAGGCCGCTCTCGGTGAGGAAGAGGCCGGTGACGGCGAGGAGCAGCGCGACGAGAGACAGGCGCCACGCTTGTGCGGTCCGATAGATCACGCCGTCCCCCTTCCACTCGTCCCACTCGTTCTCAACTCCGCGTTCATCAGACTAACGTTCGCCACCGACAGCCGGTTCCCTCCCCCGCTCCACCCCGCCCCGCTCTGCCCCGCCGCGCCCTACCGCGGCTCCACGCTCTTCAGCCGCGCCCACACCACGAGCCGGTAGGTGGAGGTGTACTCGGGGGTGCAGGTGGTCAGCGTGAGGTAGTAGCCGGGGCCGTCCATCCGCTGTTCCCTGTGGACGCTGCTGTAGGGCACGGGCTTGAGCACCGTCCCGTCGCCGGGTGTCGTACGCGGGACCGTGCGCTCCACCGCGTACACGTAGCGGGCCTTCGACGTCTCGATCTCGACCGTGTCCCCGGCCCGCAGCCGGTTGATGTGGCGGAACGGCTCGCCGTGCGTGTTGCGGTGCCCGGCCAGCGCGAAGTTGCCCGCTTCGCCGGGGTCGTCGGTGTGCGGATAGTGGCCGACGTAGCCCTTGTTGAGCACGCCCGCCTTGCTGATGCCCTCGGCCACGGGCGCGGTGACCCCGATCTCCGGGATCCGCAGCACGGCGTACGCCTGGTCCCAGCGGGGCCGCTCCGCGCGTCCGCCGCCCCCGGCCTGCCCCGCCCCCGCGGAACCGGAGTCCCCTTCTCCGGCACCATCCGAGTCGCCCTCGGCGTCACCGTCCCCGTCGCCGGACCCCGCGCCGTCATCGGCGCCCCCGTAGTCCTCGGCTCCGGGCCGGTCCCACTGCCGCTCCAGGGACTCCACCTGGCGCTGCGCGTCGGCCCGTGCCTGCCTGTTCGTCCACCACAACTGGTGCGCCACCAGCAGCAGGACCACCAGCCCGAAGGTCACGGCCGCCTCGGCCGCAGCCCACAGCGCCCGCGCGGCCCACTCGCCCCGGCCGCCGCGGTGCCCGCGCCCCTGCGTCACCACCCGCGCTCGCATCGCGCGCACGATAGGCCCTGCGCCGCGCACTTACCATGCCCGCGCCAAGCCCCGCCCCCTCCGGACGAACCCGCGCCCCCGCACCCGCCCCCGCCCCGAACCGCGTCACACCCCGAAGAACCGCGCCACCGTATAGATCGCGAGTCCGGCCAGGGAGCCGACGACCGTGCCGTTGATGCGGATGAACTGGAGGTCCCTGCCGATGTGGGCCTCGATCTTCTTCGACGTGTGCTCCGCGTCCCAGCCCGCGACGGTCTCGGTGATGAGGGAGGTGATCTCGTCCCGGTACGTGGTGACGACGTACACCGCGGCCCCCTCGACCCAGCCGTCGACCTTCCCCTGGAGCCGCCCGTCGGCCGCCATCCGCGCGCCGAGCGACAGCAGCGCGGCACGCGCCCGTACCCGCAGCTCGCTGCGCTCGTCCTCGGCCGCGGCGACGATCATCGTGCGCACCGCGTTCCAGGCCGAGGCGATCAGGTCCTGCACCTCGCCGCGCCCCAGCACCTCCCGCTTGAGCCGTTCGACGCGCTCGCGGGTCTCCTGGTCGGTCTGGAGGTCGTGCGCGAAGTCGGAGAGGAAGCGGTCCACCGCGCCGCGCGCCGGGTGGTCGGGCATGTCCCGCATCTCGGTGACGAAGCGCAGCAGCTCGCGGTAGACGCGCTCGCCCACCTTCCGGTCCACGAAGCGCGGCGTCCAGCCGGGGGCGCCGCCCGTCACCGCGTCCATGACCGAGTCGCTGTGCACCTCCAGCCACTCGGCGGCGCGTACGCACACCAGGTCCACGATCCGGCGGTGCCCGCCGTCGGCCACCACCTTCTCCAGCATCGTGCCGAGTCCGGGCGCGATCTCCTGCGCGTCGGCCCTGCGCGTGATGGCCTCCCCCACGACGGCCTGCACGTCGGAGTCCCGCAGCACGGCCAGCGCGCCGCGCAGCGCCGTGGCCAGCTCCGCCGTGACGCGGTCGGCGTGCTCCGGCTCGGCGAGCCAGGCGCCCAGCCTGCTGCCGATGCCGACGGCGCTCAGCCGTGAGCGCACGACCTCGCCGGACAGGAAGTTCTCGCCGACGAAGTCGCCCAGGCTCCGGCCGAGCTGGTCCTTCTTCGTCGGGATGATCGCGGTGTGCGGGATCGGCAGGCCCATGGGGTGCCGGAACAGTGCCGTCACCGCGAACCAGTCGGCGAGCGCGCCCACCATCCCGGCCTCGGCCGCCGCCGCGACGTAGCCGGTCCAGCTTCCCGCGCCCGCGCTCTGCGCCCACTTGGCCAGGACGAAGACGACCGCCATGAAGGCGAGGGCGCCCGTCGCGATGGTCTTCATGCGGCGTACGCCGCGCCGCCGCTCCTCGTCCGCAGCGGTGAACACGCCCATGGCGCCGGGCGAGCCCGTACGCCGCCGCTGCCGCTGCCGCCCGCCGTTGCCGCCACCCGACGGCCCCTGCCCGTCCACGGCACCGGTACCAGTACCGGCATCCGCACCCGCTACAGCTCCCGCGCCGGACACGCCCGTGTCCGCGCGTTCAGCCGTACGGCCAGGGGCGGCGCCAGCGGCCCGTTCCTGGTCGACGGGTTCCGGCACACCCCCGCGCTCCCCCTCGTCGCCCCCTCCGCGCTCGACGGCGCCGCTTGTGATTGCCCTCACGTGGGCATCATTCTGAGCGGCGTGATCGCCCCGATTTGTCCGTTCCATCCCGCTCCATCGTTCGCCCTGTCCCCCCTACAGTGTCCCAAGCTGCCCGATGGAGGGAACGAAGGACGGATTCCTGGCGTCTGTCAGTCCGGGTGACGTCGCTGTCCCCCTGACCCACGAGCCCGGGCCGGCCCCGGGGGCCCTTTCGGCGATCGTGGGATCATGACACCGCCGACAACTCGGAGCCTCGGGCTCCGCCTGCCCGAGGAGACACACCGCGCATGACCAGGAACATGGGTTATGCCCTGCTCGCCGGACTCGCGGCGATCGTTGTCCTCGTCTCGACCGCCATCTTCATCGGCGTCGGGAGCGACGACAACGGCCTGGACGACTCATCCCCGCATGCGCGCAACTCCGCGGCTCCCGCCTCGGCGGGCTCCTGGGTCGGCACCTGGGCCGCGGCGGCCGTGGCCGCCGAGCCCCACACGAAGGACGGCTACGCGGACATGTCGATACGGAACGTGGTCCACACGTCCGTCGGCGGCACCGGCGCGCGCATCAAGCTCTCCAACCTCTACGGCACCCGCCCGCTGACCATCTCGCACGCCACGCTCGCCCTGGCCGCCGCCCCCAGCAACCCGACGGCCGCGACGGGCACCATGCGCCGCCTCACCTTCGGCAACAACGCCTCGGTGACCATCCCCGCGGGCGGCACGGCGACGAGCGACTCGGTCAGGCTGAACGTGCCGCACGCCGCCGACCTGCTGGTCACCACGTACTCGCCGGACGCCTCGGGCCCTGTGACGTACCACCCGTACGCACGGCAGACCAGCTACGTCGCCAACGGTGACCAGGCCGACGAGACCGCGGGCACCGCCTTCACCCAGCAGAGCCCCTACTGGCGCTATCTGACCGCCGTGGACGTGTGGACGGCCGAGACGCGCGGCGCGGTCGCCGTGCTGGGCGACTCCATCACCGATGGCATCACCTCCAGCCCCGGCGCCAACCGGCGCTGGACCGACTTCCTGGCCGAGCGCCTGCGTACCGAGCGCGGAGCGCCGGACTACAGCGTGCTGAACGGCGGCATCAGCGGCAACCGCGTCCTCGTCGACGGCAGCCGCTACTCGCCCAACAACGGCCCCAGCGGGCTCACCCGCATGGAGCGCGACGTCCTCTCCCACACGGGCGTGAAGGCCGTCGTCATAGAGATGGGCCTCAACGACATCCTCAAGCCCCCGCGCCAGCGCGACCCCGAGAAGATCGTGGACGGGCTGGAGCAGCTCGTCGCGCAGGCGCACGACCGGGGGCTGCGGGTCGTCGGCGGCACCTTGACGCCCTTTGGCGGCCACCGCGGCTACCGCCCGCACCTGGACGCCGTACGGCAGCAGGTCAACGAGCGGATCCGCGCCGGCGGCGTCTTCGACGCGGTGGTCGACTTCGACGCCGCGCTGCGCGACCCCGCCCACCCCGAGCGGCTCCGCCCGGCCTACGACTCCGGCGACCACCTGCACCCGAGCGACAACGGCTACCGCGCGATGGCCGAGGCCCTCGACCTCAAGCAGCTCAAGGGCTCGACGCCCGCGAAGCTCTGACGTCCGAAGGCGCCGACGGGGCCGACGGGGCCGACGGGGCCCGCGACGCGACGGGCCCCGCGCGGTTCACCGTCCCGAGTACATCCGGGCGATGACGTCCTCGATGTCCGGCTCGCGCACCGACAGATCCACCAGGGGATAGTCGGCGGCGAGCCGCGAGACGATCGGCGCCGCGCTCGCCGCCGCCGGGAAGGCGAGCCACTGGCGCGGCCCCTCCGTCCGTACGGTCCGCGCGCCCTCGATTCCCTCGATCGGGGGCAGTTCCCTCGCCAGGTCCACCACCAGCGTCCGCTCGCTCTCCCCCACCTCGTGCAGCCCGTTCAGCGCCCCGTCGTACATCAGCCGGCCATGGTCGATGACCATCACCCGGCGGCAGAGCTGCTCGATGTCGCTGAGGTCGTGCGTCGTCAGCAGGACCGTCGTGGCGCGCTCGGCGTTCAGGTCGCGCAGGAAGCCGCGCACGGTCGCCTTGCTGACGACGTCGAGCCCGATCGTCGGCTCGTCCAGATAGAGCACCTCGGGGTCGTGCAGCAGCGCCGCCGTGATGTCGCCGCGCATCCGCTGCCCGAGCGAGAGCTGCCGCACCGGCACCTCCAGGAGGTCGCCGAGGTCCAGCAGCTCGACGCACCGTTCGAGGTTGGCCCGGTACCGCGCCTCGGGGATGCGGTACATGCGCCGCACCAGCCCGTAGGAGTCGCGCAGCGGCAGGTCCCACCACAGCGTCGTGCGCTGCCCGAAGACCACCCCGATGCGCCGGGCCAGCCGGGTCCGCTCCCTCGAAGGGTCGATCCCGGCGACGCGCAGGCGTCCGCCGCTCGGCGTGAGGATGCCGGTGAGCATCTTGATGGTGGTCGACTTCCCGGCGCCGTTGGGGCCGATGTAGCCGACCATCTCCCCGCGCGCGACGGTGAAGGAGATGCCGTCGACGGCCCGTACCTCCTTGCGGGTACGCCGCCCGAACACGCCCCCGCGCCGGACCTGGAAGACCTTCTCAAGCCCCTCCAGCACGATGATGTCCTCGCGGGTCTCCTCGCGTACGTCCTCGCGCCCGTCCATGTCCGCCTCTCTCTCGCTGCCCCGCACGTGTCACGTCCCCGTCGCCCCGCCCTAGCTGCCCGTACTGCGGTACGCGCGCAGCCCGCCCCGCCACGCCAGCCCGGCCAGCGCGCAGCACAGCGCCGCCACCAGGGGCGAGGCGAAGTCCACCCAGCCGGGGAGGCCGAGGGGGTCGTCGCGGCCCAGCACGCGCAGTGCGGGCAGCCAGTTCACGAAGGCGAGCGGCACCACGAACGTCACCCCGCGCACCAGGTCCTTGGCGAAGACGCTCGGCGGGTACTGGAGCAGCGTGGTGCCGCCGTACGTGAAGGAGTTCTGCACCTCGGCCGCGTCCTGCGCCCAGAACTGGAACGCGCCGCCCAGCACGAACAGCGCCCCGAACAGGGCCGCTCCGCTCAGCAGCATCACGGGAACCAGCAGCACAGGCACGAGCGTCCATTCGATGTCGGCCTGTGTCAGCGACCACCCCAGCACCAGTGCGCCCTGGGTGACGCGGCCCAGCCGTCGCAGTGCGAAGCGGTCGGCGGCGACCTGCGCGAGCACCGGCACGGGGCGCACCAGCATCGTGTCCAGGGTGCCGTCCCGTACCCTGCCGCCGACCCGGTCGAAGGAGCCGAGCAGCAGGTCAGCGAGGCCGAAGGACGTACTGGATGTGCCGTAGAGGAAGGCGACCTCGGGCAGCGAGAAGCCGCCGAGGGCGTCCACATGGGAGAACATGATCATGATGGCGAGGAAGTCGAGCGCCGTGAGTACGAAGTTTCCCGCCGCCATCATCACGAAGGACGTCCGGTAGGCCATGGTCGAGCGCACCCACATCGCGACGATGAAGGCGTACGCGCGCAGGCCGTACCACGTCCGCGCGAGCATCCCCTCCGGCGCGCCCATGGGGGCCGTCGGTGCGGGCTCAGCCACCCTGGACCACCACCTTCCGTGTGGCGAGGGACTGCGTCAGCCGCCCGGCCGCCAGCAGTACGACCGCCCACCCGGCCTGGAAGGCCAGCGCGCCCAGCGCCCCGGTGCCCCGGTGCTCCTCCAGCAGCACGTCGGCGGGGACCTGGAGCGTCGCCGCCCAGGGCAGCCAGCGGGCCACCTCGCCGAAGGCGCCGGGGAAGACCGTCAGCGGCAGCACCATCCCGGAGAAGAACGCGCTGAGCAGCATGCTCAGGATGTTCACGCCCGCGCCGTCCAGCAGCCAGAAGGAGGTGAGCGCGAAGAGGTAGCGGATCGCGAAGCCCGTGAGGAAGCCGAGGCCGGTCGAGAGCAGGAACAGCAGCCAGGTCAAGGGCGACGTGGGCAGGGCCAGTTCGAAGAGCAGTGCCCCGGCCACCATGGGCAGCACGCCCCGCCCCACCAGGTGGAAGGCAGCGCGCCCCAGATCGGCGGCGAGCCACCAGAGCTGGAGGTCGACGGGGCGGTAGAGGTCGACGGCCACGTCACCCGTTCGGATACGCTCTTGCAGCTCCTCCTGGAATCCGCCTCCGATGAGGGCCACGGCGGCGAGCAGCGCCTGCCCCGTCCAGACGAAGGTGAGGGCCTGCGCCTGGTCGTAGCCGCCCAGATGGGGGCGCTCGGTCCACAGGGCGATGAACGTGTAGGCGAGGATGAGGCCGAAGACGGTGTTGGTGAAGACGCCTGCCGCCGTCGCCACCCGGTATGTGGCGTAACGCCGGAAACCACCCGCCGCCACCGCGAAATAGAGACGGAACAGGCGCATCCTTTTGAGCCCCTCCCCCGTCTTTCAAGTAGCACTTCCGTACGAGACCGAGCGAGGGAGCCTAGCCCACTGTTCGAGTGGGCACCCAAGGATTATTCACCGGATGGGGTGACGGCGGATGGCCGGTCGACCCCGGCGCCGTGCCGTCTCTGGTGTGGCTCGCCCCCGGTGACCGGCACGGATGGTGCGACAGTGTTCTATGGGGCGTACGACGGGAATCGCCCGATATTGGACGAGGAGTCCCTGTAGAGATGAGTGACGAGCCGAAGAACGGGGCCGAGGGCTGGGAACCGAAGCCCCTCGCCGACGAGGGTGACAAGCCGAGAACGGGACTGCGGCGTCTGATCCCCACCTGGCGCATGGTGCTGGGCGGGCTGCTGCTGATCGTTCTCGTCATCTCCGGCGGACTCGTCGCGGGCTACCTGCTCGTGAGCATCCCGGCACCCAACTCGGCGGCGGCCACCCAGGCCAACGTCTTCCTCTACGCGGACGGCTCCACGCTGGCCCGCCAGGGCGAGGTCAACAGGGAGAACGTCAACCTCTCCCAGATCCCCAAGCCCGCACAGCACGCCGTCCTGGCGGCCGAGGACCGCGACTTCTACCACGAGTCGGCCGTCGACCCCAAGGCCATGCTCCGCGCGGGCTGGAACATGCTCACCGGCGGCTCCAGGCAGTCAGGGTCCACCATCACCCAGCAGTACGTGAAGAACTACTACCTCGACCAGGAACAGACGGTCACCCGCAAGGCCAAGGAGTTCTTCATCGCGCTGAAGCTGGACCGCGAGGTCAGCAAGGACGAGGTCCTGCGCGGCTATCTCAACACCAGCTACTTCGGCCGTAACGCCTACGGCATCCAGGCAGCCGCCGAGGCGTACTACGGCAAGCAGGCCGTCGACCTCACCACCGCCGAGGGCGCCTACCTCGCGGCCCTGGTCAACTCGCCCAACGCGTACGACACCCAGGCACACCCCGAGAACCGCGACCGCGCCGTGGCCCGCTGGCACTACGTGCTGGACGGCATGGTCAAGGAGGGGTGGCTGAGCAAGGCCAAGCGCGACAAGATGAAGTTCCCCGAGCCCGACCGCGCCAAGCCCGCCGTCGGCCTCTCCGGCCAGCGCGGCTATCTCGTCGAGGCCGTCAAGAACTACCTGATCGACAACGACATCGTCGACGAGCAGCGCCTCGCCAGGGGCGGCTTCCGCATCACCACGACGCTGGAGCCCAAGAAGCAGAAGGCCATGACGTCCGCCGTCAAGAAGCGGCTGATGGACAAGCTGGACAAGAAGGACCGCAGGGTGGACAAGTACGTCCGCGCGGGCGGAGCCTCCGTCGACCCCAAGACCGGCAAGGTCGTGGCCATGTACGGCGGCATCGACTACACGAAGCAGTACGTCAACAACGCCACCCGCCGCGACTACCAGGTCGGCTCCACCTTCAAGCCCTTCCTGTTCACCTCGGCCATCCAGAACAAGTCCACCACCCAGGACGGCCGCCGCATCACCGCCGCCACCACGTACGACGGCACCAACAAGCGCGAGGTCGTCAGCGACGGCAACGGCACCGGCTACGCGCCGGAGAACGAGGACCACAAGTCCTACGGGCAGGTCCCCGTCTCCGAGGCCATGGACAAGTCGGTGAACGCGGTCTTCGCGCAGATGGGCGTCGACGTCGGCCCCAAGAAGGTCAAGGACACCGCCATCGACCTCGGCCTCCCCGAGGCCACCCCGAACATGCCCGAGGACGGCTCCATCGCCCTCGGCGTGGCCACGGCCTCCACCCTCGACATGGCCGAGGCGTACGCCTCCCTGGCCAACCACGGCAAGCACGGGCACTACACGCTCGTCCAGAAGGCCACCCGAGGCGGCGAGGTCATCAAGCTGCCCGACCACGACCCGAAGCAGAAGGTGACGCGCGCCGCGGCCGACTCCACCACCTCGGTGCTCCAGAGCGTCGTCAAGGGCGGCACGGGCATGGCGGCGCAGTCCGCCGGACGCCCCGCAGCGGGCAAGACGGGCACGGCCGAGGAGGACAAGGCCGCCTGGTTCGCGGGCTACACCCCCGAACTGGCCACCGTCATCAGCGTGATGGGCCAGGACGCCGAGAGCGGCGTGCAGAAGCCGCTGTACGGGGCCGCAGGGCTCGACCGCGTCAACGGCGGCGGCTTCCCCGCGGAGATCTGGGGCTCCTACACCAAGGCGGCGCTGAAGGGTAAGCCCGTCAAGAACTTCGACCTGAAGACCAACGGCGGAGGCGACCTCCCCTCCACCCAGCGGCCCACCACGAACCCGCCCACCACCCAGGCCCCGCCGAGCAACACGCCCACCACCCAGCCGCCGCCCACCAGCGAGGAGCCCCCGGACTCGCCGTCAGCGCCGGGGACCCCCACCACGCCGACCGGTCCGCCCTCCAGCCCCGGCATCCCCGAGACGGGCGGCCTGGAGGGCGGCAACACCCAGGGCAACGTCAACGGAGGCAGCGAGTCCGGAGGCACCGGCACCCCGGGCGGCGGCTGGGACGGCGGCGCGGCCGAGGGCGGACCCTACGGCGCCGCCTACCACCGCAACGAGTGGTGACCGCGATGACGGGCCGGGCACGCAGGGGCGCCGACCGGGCTGACCTGCGCTGACGCAGTACGGGTGTGGCGGGGGACCCCGGTCCCCCGCCACACCCGCACACGTGCACCGCCGTCACATACGACGGCCGCAGAAAGCCGCAGAAAGCCGCGGACGGCTACGGACGGCTACAGGTACAGCCCCGTCGAGTCCTCCGAACCCTGGAGCCGCTCGGCCGCCACAGCGTGCAGATCACGCTCGCGCATCAGCACGTACGCCACACCCCGCACCTCGACCTCGGCCCGGTCCTCCGGGTCGTAGAGCACCCGGTCACCGGGCTCCACCGTCCGCACGTTCTGCCCCACAGCGACCACCTCGGCCCACGCCAGACGGCGGCCCACAGCGGCCGTCGCGGGAATGACGATGCCGCCCGACGAGCGGCGCTCGCCCTCCTCGATGTCCGTACGCACGAGCACGCGGTCGTGCAGCATGCGGATCGGCAGCTTGTCGTGGTGCTCCGGAGCGGCACTCGCACCTGAGCGCGCTGACCGGGCGGACGACCTGGATGACGTATCGGAACTCACGGCTAGACCGTATCTCAGCCCCGGCGGCGCCTCGACGAGAGCGCGAACAAGCCGCCGACCACGGCGACCGTCACCAGCGCCACGGGCACCACACGCTCCAGACGCGGCGCCCCGTCCTCACCGACGAACTGCGCCCGCACATCCGAGACGGCGCGGTTCGCCACCACATAGGCACGGCCCGCGGAGCGGTCCAGCGCCGCCGCGGCCTTCGCCTTGGCGTCCCCGACGATCGTCTTCGGGTGCACGCGCACGGCGATCTCGTCCAGCGCGGCAGCGAGGTCCTGCCGCCTGCGGACAATGTCCGCCTCGATGTCCGCGGGGGTCCTGGCTTCCGGCACCGCGCTGCCTCCGTCGCTGTCGCTCGTACGTCGAATCACACTGGTTACCGGACAGTCTGTCAGCTCGCACGGGCCCGCGCCCCACGGCACCCCCAATCGGCGGGCCCCGGCTACCCTCGGGACCTGAACACCGACCCCCGAGGAGCGCACATGAGCGAGCGACTTCAGCCCGGCGACACCGCCCCCGACTTCTCCCTGCCCGACGCCGACGGCAAACAGGTCTCCCTCGCCGACCACAGGGGCCGCAAGGTCATCGTCTACTTCTACCCGGCCGCCCTCACCCCCGGCTGCACCAAGCAGGCGTGCGACTTCACCGACAACCTCCAGCTGCTCGCCGGCGCGGGCTACGACGTCATCGGCGTCTCCCCCGACAAGCCCGAGAAGCTCGCCAAGTTCCGCGAGAAGGAAGACCTCAAGGTAACGCTGGTCGGCGACCCCTCCAAGGAGACGATGGAGGCGTACGGCGCCTTCGGCGAGAAGAAGCTGTACGGCAAGACCGTTACCGGCGTCATCCGCTCCACCGTCATCCTCGACGAGGAGGGAAAGGTCGAGCGGGCCCTCTACAACGTCAAGGCCACCGGACACGTCGCGAAACTCATCAAAGACCTTAAGCTCGAAGGCTGATACCCAGTTCCCGGCGTTTCAGCGCCCAAACCTCACGAGGCGTAATTCACGGAGTCAAAGGGCTCGGTGTGCGGTACAGATGTGTCCATGCACACCGAGGCCCCGGAACCCGATCCGGCCGCCGTAAAGCGGCACCACGTCCTCTACAGGGCAATGAAACGCCGCTTGCAGCCGAAGATCCGCCGCAGCGACATCACCGTCACCGACGAGCACACCGTCCGTCGGGCAACCAAAGCGGCCGCCCTCGGTAACGCTATGGAGTGGTTCGATTTCGGAATCTACTCCTATCTCGCCGTCACCATCGGCAAGGTCTTCTTCCCCGGCGGTGGCGGCACACAACTCCTGGCCTCATTCACCGCCTTCGCCGCGTCCTTCCTGGTACGGCCACTCGGCGGCATGTTCTTCGGCCCGCTCGGCGACCGCATCGGCCGCAAGAAGATCCTCGCCCTCACCATGATGCTGATGGCGGCCGGCACCTTCTGCATCGGCCTCATCCCCTCCTACTCCGCCATCGGCCTCGCCTCGCCCGTACTGCTGCTCGTGTGCCGCCTCGTACAGGGCTTCTCCACAGGCGGCGAATACGGCGGCGCCGCCACCTTCATCGCCGAGTACGCGCCCGACAAGAAACGCGGCTTCTTCGGCAGCTTCCTCGAACTGGGCACCCTCGCCGGATATACAGGCGCCGCCGCACTCGTGCTCCTGCTCAACACCACACTGGGAACCAGCACCATGGAGGACTGGGGCTGGCGCATTCCCTTCCTCGTCGGCGGACCCATCGGCCTCGTCGGCCTCTACCTCCGAATGAAACTCGACGAGACCCCCGCCTTCCAGAAGAAGGCGGCCGAGCACGCACACGGCACTTCGGACACAGCCGACGAGAAATCCGAACCCCGACTTTCGGAGAACGTCCCCCAAAAGGAACTCAAAACCCTCTTCGCGCAGCAGTGGCGCACCCTGCTCGTCTGCATCGGACTCGTCGCGGCCTACAACGTCACCGACTACATGCTGCTCTCCTACATGCCCGCCTATCTGACGAGCCAGTTGGGCTACAAGGACTCGATGGAACTGGTCGCCGCCATCATCGCCATGGTCGCGATGATGCTCGTGATCCAGCGGGTCGGCCACCTCAACGACCGCTTCGGCCGCAAACCCGTCCTCATGACGGGCATGGTCGGCTTCCTCGTCCTCACCGTCCCCGCCTTCGCGCTCTTCCAGCAGGGCAGCTTCGTCGCCGTGCTCATCGGCCTGCTGATGCTCGGCGGACCCCTGGTCTGCCTGCTCGGCACCATGTCCGCGACCCTGCCCGCGCTCTTCCCCACCGACGTGCGCTACGGCGGCCTCTCCATCGGCTACAACATCGCCACCTCCATCTTCGGCGGCACGGCACCCGGCGTCATGACGTTCCTCGTCAACAAGACCGGCGACCCGCTCGCCCCCGCCTACTACGCCTCGGGTGCCGCGCTGCTCGGCATCATCACGGTGGCCTGCCTCAAGGAGACCGCACGCCAGCCCCTGGAGGGCTCGCCGCCCTCCGTCTCCACCAAGGAGGAGGCCGAGGCAATGGCCCGCGCCCAGGGCCAGTCCCCCAGCTTCTAGCCCTGCGGCCCCGTCGGCCCCGACGACTCCGACGACTCCGACGGGCGTAACCCGGGAGGGGCGCACTCGTTTACGTGCACGAGAGAGGCACGTACGCACGATTCGGGGCCGACGGCGCTGGTGGGGCCGGTGGCCTCGACGGGGGGCGGGCACACATGGGCACGAGGTACACACGGGAACGGCTGGCGGAGGCGGTCGCGGCGTCCCGCACGCTGACGGAGGCGCTGGAGCGGCTGGGGGTGGAGCCCACGGCGGGTCGGCGCAGCTACGTCCGCGGGCTGCTGAGTAGCTGGGGCATCGACACCTCGCACTTCGAGCGCCCAGGCGTCCGGCACACCGAGGCCCGGCTGCGCGCGGCCGTGCAGTCCTCGTCGAGCGTGGCGGAGACCGTACGACGGCTGGGCATCGCACCGGTCGGCGGCAACCAGGCCCACATCGCACGGCGTATCGCCGCGCTCGGCCTGGACACCTCGCACTTCACGTCCACCGCACCACGACGCCGCGAGGGCAGGGGCGGCCCGGGTGGTCGGCTGACATTGGGCACTCCCCAAAAGGGGAGGGTTCCCGGCGAGCGGCTGCGCCGGGCGCTGCTCCGTGCGGGAGTGCCCGAGGTGTGCGAGCAGTGCGGCACGGGCCCTTGGTGGAACGGCAGGCCACTGCGGCTGGAGGTCGATCACCGCAACGGCGACTGGTGGGACAACAGACAGCGGAACCTGCGCCTGCTCTGCCCCAACTGCCATGCCGCGACCGACACCTTCCGCGGCCGGAAGCGCCGGGGCGATCCGGGCCGCACCGACGCTCACGGGAGAGTCGCCGGATGAGCACGCCGGGCCCCGGCTACACCCGCGAACGCCTCGCCGCCACCGCGGCGGTGTCCGTGAGCCTGGCGGACATGCTGCGGCGGCTCGGCCGCTCCCCGAGGGGCAGGGGCCGGGACTATCTGCGCAGGCGGCTCATCCACCACGGCATCGACACCAGTCACTTCGCCAAGGACCCGCACGCCCGGAGGCCGGACATCGGTGAGGCGGAGTTGAGAAGGGCGGTGGAGAAATCCGTCAGTGTCGCGGGGGTACTTCGCGCGCTCGGCCTGCCCGACTCGGGAGCCATGCGCCGCCGGATCGGGCTCGGCCTGACGCGGTACGCCATTCCCACGGCGCACTTCACCGGGCAAGGCCATCGCCACGGCCGCCCCGCCACGAACCGCATACCGGCGGCGAGAATCCTGCGCCGCCTGCCGCCCGGCTCCCCGCGCACCCGGCGGCCCCAGTTGCACAGGGCGCTTCAGGGAACGGGTGCGCCCTATGTGTGCGCCGAGTGCGGCACCGGCGAGGAGTGGCACGGCAGGCGCCTCGTCCTGGAGATCGACCACATCAACGGGGACCGGCTCGACAACCGCGCGAACAACCTGCGGTATCTCTGTCCGTCCTGCCACAGCCAGACGGGGACTTTCGCGAACCGCGCTGGAGGCACCCAGTAAAGTATGCGCCGTGGGCCCGTACCCCAGCTGGCAAGAGGGTGCCGGTTTAGGTCCGGTATGTCGTGGGTTCGAGTCCCACCGGGCTCACTGTGGAAGGGTGGGGGGCCGGTGAAGGGGTCGCCCCCAGCCACAAGAGTTACGCCAAACACACCCGCACCACCCGCC
>NZ_JBSHAO010000037.1:30008-84050 GCF_053611545.1 Streptomyces sp. NPDC054796
CTTCCCCTTGCTGTCCCGGGGGTGCGTTTTTTGGTCGGGTTGGTCGGGGTATCTAGCCCCCCGGGGCTCTGTGTTTTGGGGTGCGGCACCTGATCAGGTGCCGCACCCTTCCACATGGTTCACCCCAAAAGCTCCCGCACCAGCGGCACCAGCGCCCGGAACGCCTTGCCGCGGTGGCTGATCGCGTTCTTCTCGGCCGCCGTCATCTCGGAGCAGGTGCGGGTCTCGCCGTCCGGCTGGAGGATCGGGTCGTAGCCGAAGCCGCCGTCGCCCGCGGGGGCGTGCCGGAGGGTGCCGCGGAGCTGGCCTTCGACGACGCGTTCGGTGCCGTCGGGGAGGGCGAGGGCCGCCGCGCAGGCGAAGTGGGCGGCGCGGTGGGCGGCGTCGATGTCGGAGAGCTGGGCGAGGAGCAGGTCCAGGTTGGCCTGGTCGTCGCCGTGCCTGCCCGCCCAGCGCGCGGAGAAGATCCCGGGGGCGCCGCCCAGGACGTCGACGCAGAGGCCCGAGTCGTCGGCGACGGCGGGCAGGCCGGTGGCGCGGGCGAGGGCGTGGGCCTTCAGCAGGGCGTTCTCGGCGAAGGTGACGCCGGTTTCCTTGACGTCGGGGACTTCGGGGTAGGCGTCGGCGCCGACCAGTTCGAGGTCGAGGCCCGCGTCGGTGAGGATCGCCTGGAGTTCGGTGACCTTGTGGGCGTTGCGGGTCGCGAGGACGAGGCGGCGCTCGGGGGTCGTGGCCTGGGCGGGGGTGGGGCTGCTCATGGGCCCGATTATCCAGGGGGCCCGGGTCTGGCCGGGCGCCCCCTCCCAGGGGCGCGGCGGGGGCGCCCCGCCGCGTCGGCCCCTGCCCGGTGACGCCGAGCCCGTCGGCCTGGGGCCGTCAGCCCGAGGTGCAGACCTTGGTCAGTTCGTCCGCCGCGTCGCCGACCGGCTTCACGTCCGGGGTGCGGCCCTCGTCGACGGCCTTGTCCGCGTCCTTGACGGCCGTCTGGAGGTCGTCCACGGCCTTGTTGACGTCTGCGTCCCCGGTGCTGTCACCGATCTTGTCGAGGTTCTTGTCTATGCGGTCCAGGGACTCCTGGGCCTGCTCCGGGTTCTCTCCCGCGTCCGAGACGGCCTGCTGGAGGTCGTTGGCCGCCTCGGCGACGGTGGCGGCCGTCTGGGCGCAGTCCAGGGCCTTCTCCACGGCCCCGCATCCCGTCAGCGCCATGGTGGCGAGGGCGGCGGTGCTGACGGCGGTGGCGGTGAGCGCGAGGTGACGGCGCACTACGGGTCCTCTCCCCTGTGGTTGGACGGACCGTACGGCATGACCCGTACGGCCCGTACCCGTAGAGACGCGTAAAGCACGGGCAAAGTTTCCCGGCGCGGGCTCTTTCTTCCGGGTCAGCTCGCGAGGGACTGCCGCTGGGCGCCGTCGAGCTGGGCGCAGCCCTTGACCGCGAGGTCGAGGAGGCCGTCGAGTTCGGCGCGGTCGAAGGGCTGGCCCTCAGCGGTGCCCTGGACCTCGACGAAGCGGCCGTCGCCGGTGCAGACGACGTTCATGTCGGTCTCGGCGCGGACGTCCTCCTCGTAGCAGAGGTCGAGGAGCGGTTCGCCGCCGACGATGCCGACGCTGACGGCGGAGACGGTGCCGGTCAGCGGCTGGGCCTTGGCCTTGACGAGCTTCTTCTCCTGGGCCCAGGAGACGGCGTCGGCGAGGGCGACGTAGGCGCCGGTGATGGCGGCGGTGCGGGTGCCGCCGTCGGCCTGGAGGACGTCGCAGTCGAGGACGACGGTGTTCTCGCCGAGGGCCTTGAAGTCGATGACGGCGCGGAGGGAGCGGCCGATGAGGCGGGAGATCTCGTGGGTGCGTCCGCCGATCTTGCCGCGGACGGATTCGCGGTCGCCTCGGGTGTTGGTGGCGCGGGGCAGCATCGCGTACTCGCCGGTGACCCAGCCCTCGCCGGTGCCCTTGCGCCAGCGCGGGACGCCCTCGGTGACGCTGGCGTTGCACAGGACCCGGGTGTCGCCGAAGGAGACGAGGACGGAGCCCTCGGCGTGCTTGCTCCAGCCGCGTTCGATGGTGATGGGGCGCAACTGGTCGGCCGTGCGGCCGTCGATACGTGACATGGGGGCGAGCCTAGCTCTTACAGCGGTAAGGCCCGTTCCGGGGAACGGGCCTTCGCTGTGCGAGGGCGGCCTGGCCCTCACTCGCTCACATCATGTCTTCGATCTCGCTCGCGATCGGGTCGGCGTCGGTGCCGATGACGACCTGGATGGCGGTGCCCATCTTGACGACGCCGTGCGCGCCTGCGGCCTTGAGGGCGGCCTCGTCGACGAGGGCGGCGTCCTCGACCTCGGTGCGCAGGCGGGTGATGCAGCCCTCGATCTCCACGATGTTGTCGAGTCCGCCGAGTCCGGCGACGATCTTCTCAGCCTTGCTGGCCATGTCTCTCTCCTGATGTCTCGGCCACGTCGAACCTGTGGACCGGTGCTCTCGGCGCGTCGGCCGTTCGACTCGTGGTCACGCGCCGGATCATCGACCGGCACCATGGTGCGGTCCGCCTGGCGTCCGCCTGTCGGCGGTGTTGCGTTGGTGCGAACTGCGGAATTAGAGGTCTACACCAGTATGACAGGCTACTCGGGGTCCCTGGGAGCGGGCTTTCAGCGCCTCGCCGGGCGTGGCGCGGGAGAACGTGTGAGGAACGCGAGAGGTTTGTGGAACAGAAGATTCCTTCAGGGCCCGACCTCATGCTAAGAATGGTCTAAACCACTGGGAACCGGTGTCGTGGCCCGCGGGCCATTCGGGGACGTTGCCGTTGTTACCCGCGCGCACCGTGCGATCCCTGTCTTCGGCGAGTGCTCGCCCCCCATGGAGGAAGTAGATGTCCACGGCTACAGCGCCTGAGAAGCGCCGGGGCGCCGGTGCGATGGCCACCGCACAGCGCATCGGCCGCAGCCTCATGCTCCCGATCGCCACCCTGCCCGCCGCCGCGCTGATGGTACGGCTCGGTCAGGACGACATGCTCGGCCGCGCGAACTTCCCGGCGTTCCTGAACCGGATCGCCGAGTTCCTGGCCGCGGGCGGCAGCGCGCTGCTCGACAACATGCCGCTGCTGTTCGCCGTCGGTATCGCCGTCGGCTTCGCGAAGAAGTCGGACGGTTCGACGGGCCTGGCGGCCGTCGTCGGCTACCTGGTCTTCAAGAACGTGCTGGAGGTCTTCACCGACGGCAGCATGCCCAAGATCGAGGAGGTCCAGGACGGGAAGATCGTCCAGGTCGCGCCCCCGGTCGACGCGGGCGTACTCGGCGGCGTGGTCATCGGCATCGTGGTGGCCCTGCTCTACCAGCGTTACCACCGCAAGAAGCTGCCCGACTGGCTCGGCTTCTTCGGCGGGCGCCGTCTCGTCCCGATCCTCTCCGCCTTCGCCGGTCTGATCATCGGTGTCGTCTTCGGCTACATCTGGCCCGTCCTGGGCACAGGTCTGCACAACTTCGGTGAGTGGCTGGTCGGTTCCGGTTCGGTCGGGGCCGGTATCTACGGTGTCGCCAACCGCGCGCTCATCCCTGTCGGCATGCACCACCTGCTGAACTCCTTCCCCTGGTTCCAGGCGGGCTCCTACGAGGGCAAGCACGGCGACATCGCGCGCTTCCTGGCCGGGGACCCGACGGCGGGCCAGTTCATGACGGGCTTCTTCCCGATCATGATGTTCGCCCTGCCCGCCGCGTGCCTCGCGATCTACCACTGCGCGCGTCCCGAGCGCCGCAAGGTCGTCGGCGGCATGATGCTCTCCCTCGCGCTCACCGCGTTCGTCACCGGCGTGACCGAGCCGATCGAGTTCACCTTCATGTTCCTGGCCCCGGCGCTGTACGCGGTGCACGCCGTGCTGACGGGTGTCTCCATGGCACTGACCTGGGCGCTGGGGATGAAGGACGGCTTCGGCTTCTCGGCGGGCGCGATCGACTTCGTGCTGAACCTGGGCATCGCGACGAAGCCGTGGCTGCTGGTGCTGGTGGGCCTGTGCTTCGCGGTGGTCTACTACTTCGTCTTCCGCTTCGCGATCACCAAGTTCAACATCCCCACCCCGGGCCGGGAGTCCGAGGAGGAGGCCGAGACCCAGGAGAAGGAGCAGTTCAAGTCCTGATCCCGGATGCGGGCGGGGCGCGTGCCCCGCTCCCCCGTACATGACGGAGCGCCCCGGACACCTGGTGTCCGGGGCGCTCCGTCGTCTACGGGGAGGGCCGAAGGCGGCTCGTGCGGCGACGGCCGCTACACCGTGTAGACCGCGCCGGGCCGCGCCAGTTCCACGGGCCCGTCGAAGGACGCCTTCGCGTCCCGCAGGTTGAGCTGCGCGTCCGTCCACGGCGGCACATGGGTGAGCACCAGCCGGCCCGCGCCCGCGCCCTTCGCGCACTCGCCCGCCTCCCAGCCGTTGAGGTGCAGCTCCGGGATGTCCTCCTTGCCCTGCGTGAAGGACGCCTCGCACAGGAACAGGTCGGCGCCGCGCGCCACTTCGCCCAGCACCCCGCACGGCCCCGTGTCGCCCGAGTAGACGAGCGTCCTGCCGCTCTCCCTGTGCTCGACGCGGAACGCGTACGCCTCCACCGGGTGGGCGACCTTCTCCGTGCGGACCGAGAAGGGGCCCAGTTCGAAGCTCATGCCGGAGCCCAGGGTGCGGAAGTCGAAGACCTCGCTCATCGCCGTCTCGGAGGGGGTGTCCCCGTAGGCCGTCGTCAGCCGCTCCTCGGTGCCCTCCGGGCCGTAGACCGGTATCGCGGGGCACCGGCCGCCCTCGTGGCGGTAGTAGCGCGCGACGAAGTACGCGCACATGTCGATGCAGTGGTCCGAGTGGAGATGGCTGAGCGCGATGGCGTCGAGGTCGTAGAGACCGCAGTGACGTTGCAGCTCGCCCAGGGCGCCGTTGCCCATGTCGAGCAGCAACCGGTAGCCGTCGGCCTCGACGAGGTAGCTCGAACAGGCCGAGTCCGCGGACGGGAACGACCCGGAGCAGCCGACGACGGTGAGCTTCATGGAGCGGGAACCTCCGTTGGCGGCCGGTGGGGGTCCCCATGCCGAGGGCGAGGGGAGGGGGATTTCCGAGCGTAAGCCGCGCGGCTCCCGCTGACTCCTCCGGAGGGCTGTGGTGTGGGCGGAATCACCAGGGCGGGGTACCGTCGTCACTCCGTAGATCTTGGCCGCGGCGCCCGGGCCGAACGGGCGTACGGGGCCGTTGCGTACAGCCGTACGACGCGGTGCGGCGTACGGTCCCGCGGGACGAGGGAGGCACGGCATGCACACCGCGTGGTGGCTCGCCCTGGGGGCCGTGGTGGCGCTCGCCCTGGTAGCGGCCTTCGTCGACGGCCGCGGCAGGCTCGGCCCGCGGCGTTCGCGGCGTTCGGCCGTTCGTGGCGAGGGTCCCGGCGCGGCGCCCGCTTCCCGCGCGGGCACGCGCCCGCTCGCGCCCGACGAGGGCCCGCGTCCGGGTGAGATCTGGCGGGCCCGGGTGCCGTGGGGCGACGGGCCGGGGAGCGACCGCCCTTGCCTGGTGCTGACGGTACGGACGGAGGGCGCCCGCGTGGCGCGGATCACGACGCGCCGCCGCTACGGTGACCTGCCGGGGGCGCTGCCCCTGCCGCCGGGTTCCGTGGGCGACGCGCGGGGCAGGCCCAGCTATCTGCGCACCGACGCGCTGCGCGAGGTTCCGCTGCGCGCCTTCCAGCGCCGGGTGGGCGAGGTGGATCCGCTGCTGTGGGACCGGGTGCGGCACCTCGCGGAGTGACCGGGGTGGCCTGGGGTGACCGGCCGCGTCACCTCACGGCGCCGGGCCCGTGCCCCCCGTACCCCGGCCGCCGCTTCACCCGTGACCCGTTCCGTTACCCGTCACTCGTCCGGCCCAGCCCTCTCGGGAAACGCTCAGGCCCCCTCAGAGCCGCTCAGGCCCAGAGCTGGCCCTGGAGCGCCTCGACCGCTGCCTCGGTGGACTCGGCGGTGTAGATGCCCGTCGAGAGGTACTTCCAGCCGCCGTCCGCGACGATGAAGACGATGTCCGCGCTCTCCCCGGCCTTCAGCGCCTTGCGCCCCACGCCGATGGCCGCGTGCAGCGCGGCGCCCGTGGAGACCCCGGCGAAGATGCCCTCCTGGGCGAGGAGTTCGCGGGTACGGGTGACGGCGTCGGCGGAGCCGACCGAGAAGCGGGTCGTCAGCACCGACTCGTCGTACAGCTCGGGGATGAAGCCCTCGTCGAGGTTGCGCAGCCCGTAGACGAGGTCGTCGTAGCGCGGTTCGGCGGCGACGATCTGGATGCCGGGGCGCTCCTCGCGCAGATAGCGGCCCGCGCCCATGAGGGTGCCCGTGGTGCCGAGGCCCGCCACGAAGTGGGTGACGGAGGGGAGGTCCGCGAGGATCTCGGGGCCTGTGGTGGCGTAGTGGGCGCCCGCGTTGTCGGGGTTGCCGTACTGGTAGAGCATCACCCAGTCGGGGTGCTCAGCGGCCTTCTCCTTGGCGACGCGCACGGCCGTGTTGGAGCCGCCGGCCGCCGGGGAGGAGATGATCTCGGCGCCCCACATGGCGAGGAGCTGACGCCGCTCCTCGCTGGTGTTCTCCGGCATGACGCACACGATGCGGTAGCCCTTGAGCCTGGCCGCCATGGCGAGCGAGATGCCGGTGTTCCCCGAGGTGGGCTCCAGGATGGTGCAGCCGGGGGTGAGCCGTCCGTCCTTCTCGGCCTGCTCGATCATGTGCAGGGCCGGACGGTCCTTGACCGAGCCCGTCGGGTTGCGGTCCTCCAGCTTCGCCCAGATGCGGACGTCCTCGGAGGGGGACAGGCGGGGGAGCCTGACCAGGGGGGTGTTGCCGACGGCGGCCAGCGGTGAGTCGTAGCGCATCAGCGCGCGCCGCCCGCGACGGCCGGGAGGATGGTGACGCTGTCGCCGTCGCCGAGCTTGGTGGAGATGCCGTCGAGGAAGCGGACGTCCTCGTCGTTGAGGTAGACGTTCACGAAGCGGCGCAGCTCGCCGCCGTCGACGAGGCGGTCCTGGATGCCCGCGTGGCGGCTCTCAAGGTCCTGGAACAGCTCACCGATGGTGGTGCCCTCACCGGTGACGGTCTTCTCGCCGTCGGTGTAGGTGCGGAGGATGGTCGGGATGCGGACCTCGATGGCCATGGGTGTGCTCCTGTGGGAGTGGGAGTGGTGCGTGGTTCCTGCTTACCTGCGTGCGCACGGCCCGTGTACCCAGGTGTCGCGCGCAGGCACGGCGGCGCCCGGCGGGTGGGAGCCCGACGGGCGGGGCCCGGCGGTCAGCGGGGCGCGGCGGCGGCGCGCCGACAGATGGCGCTCGCGAGGCGGCAGAGATCGACGTGCAAACGCCCCACGAGCAGCATGCCCGGGGTCTTGAGAGAAGCGTTCACGTCGTGGACAACCATGGGCTCATCGTAACGATTCCCGGAGCCGGAATCGGATGTGTGTTTCATGATGCGGACCGATCCGTCTCAGATCGGCTCCTTGCTCGGGTTACTCGGGCTCAGTACGACTCGACGACCTCGACGTCCTCCTCCGTGACCTCGCCGTCCACGATGCGGAAGGAGCGGAAGGAGAAGGGGCCCTCGTCGTTGCCGCACTCGGCGGTGGAGACGAGGACGTAGTGGGCGCCGGGCTCGTTCGCGTAGGTGATGTCCGTGCGCGAGGGGTACGCCTCGGTCGCGGTGTGCGAGTGGTAGATGACGACGGGTTCCTCGTCGCGGTCGTCCATCTCGCGGTAGAGCTTGAGGAGGTCGCCCGAGTCGAACTCGTAGAAGGTGGGCGAGCGTGCCGCGTTGAGCATCGGGATGAAGCGCTCGGGGCGGCCCTCCCCGACGGGCCCGGCGATGACCCCGCACGCCTCGTCCGGGTGGTCGGCGCGGGCGTGGGCGACGATCTTGTCCTGAAGCTCCTGGGTGATGGTCAGCATGGTCGCCAGGATATGCGTGACGTGCGTGAGGGCCGGACCGTACCCCCGAGCGGTACGGTCCGGCCCTCACGGTCCTGGCGGCGCGGCGGCCCGGCGGCCCGGTCGGGGCCGTCGGCCTCCCGCTCTCAGGCGGTCAGGCGGGCGGTCAGCCCTCGTTCGCCGTCTCGGGCGTGAGCCGCTTGGGCGCCTCCGCCTTGTGGCCGTTCGCGGCGCGGTACGCGGCGGCGGTGTGCCGGGCGTAGAAGAACCAGCCGGCGCCGAGCACGACGGCCCAGCCAGCGCCCACGTACAGCGAGATCCGCGCGGTCGGGTCGAGCGCGACGATCACGAGGACCATCGTGAGGAAGAGCAGCGCGACCCAGCTGAAGACGCTGCCGCCGGGCGCCGGGAAGGACGAGCTGGGCAGCCGCCCCTTGACGACGGCGCTGCGGTAGCGGAGGTGGCTGATGAGGATCATCATCCAGGTCCAGATGCCGCAGGCGGTGGCGACGGAGGTGACGTACGCGAACGCCTTCTCCGGGACGAGGTAGTTGAGCACCACGCCGATGCCCATCAGGATCACCGAGACGGTGATGCCCATGGCGGGGCTCTGGCGGACGTTCAGCTTGGAGAAGACCTTCGGCGCCTCGGCGTTCTCGGCGAGGTCGCGCAGCATGCGCCCGGTGGAGTACATGCCGGAGTTGCACGACGAGAGCGCGGCGGTGAGCACGACGAAGTTGACGATGCCCGCGCCGAGCGGGATGCCGATCTTGGCGAAGGCGGCCACGAAGGGGCTGACTCCGTCGGAGAACTCGGTCCACTTGACCACGGACAGGATGACGATCAGCGAGCCCACGTAGAAGATGATGATGCGCCAGGGCAGGGTGTTGATCGCCTTGGGCAGCGTCTTCTCGGGGTCCTCGCTCTCGCCCGCGGTGATGCCGACCAGCTCGACGGCGATGTAGGCGAACATGACGCCCTGGAGCGTCATGAGGCTGGAGCCGATACCGGTCGGGAAGAAGCCCTCGTGCGCCCAGAGGTTGCTGACGGCCGCGGTGTCACCGGCCTGCGAGAAGCCGAGGGTGAGCACGCCGAGACCGATGACGATCATGCCGATGATCGCGGTGACCTTGATCATCGAGAACCAGAACTCGACCTCGCCGAACACCTTCACCGAGATCAGGTTGACCCCGAAGAGGAGGACCAGGAAGACCAGCGCGCTGACCCACTGGGGGATTTCGGGGAACCAGAAGTGGATGTAGATGGCCGCCGCTGTCAGCTCGGCCATGCCGGTCACGACCCACAGGAGCCAGTACGTCCAGCCCGTCACGAAGCCGAAGAACGGCCCGAGGAACTCGCGCGCGTACTCGGCGAAACTGCCGGAGACCGGCCGGTACATCAGAAGCTCGCCGAGAGCCCGCATGATGAAGAAGATGACGACGCCCGCGAGCGCGTACATCAGGATGATGCTGGGACCGGCCTTGGCGATGTTCGCTCCGGCGCCCATGAAGAGGCCGACGCCGATCGCACCGCCGATCGCGATCATCTGAACCTGACGGCTGCCCAGCCCTCGCTGGTAGCCCTCATCGGAAGGCGCGGCGACCCCGCCGCTCCCGCCGCCTGCTGCGGAGCCGGCTTCGCCCGTGCTGTCCGCGACCCGCTCAGAGGTCATTGTTGTCCTGCGCCTTTCTCCATACCGACCCGGAACGTCCGGATCGGGTCCCGATCCCCCCGGATGGAGTACGTGCTTGCCGACGGTCGGCCGGAACAGCGCTGACGCGCGCGACAGGGGTGGCGTCGAACGCGGCAGATCGTGCAGGTGTACCACGAGGTGAGACGCGGGAAGGTGGCCGGGATCACAGGCAAAAGGGACACGGGAGGAGATCCCCTGCGTATCGCGGGGTCCCGTAATCCGTTCGTTAGTCGGCCTTTACTATCCGTTTAACGGACGGTGCGGTCACGACAGGAGCGTCTCCACAAGTGTCTCCTGAAGCCCGCCGAGCCACAGATACGCCATGACCATCGGCTTGCGGGGGTCCGAGTCCGGCAGCGTGTAGAGCGCGCTCCCGTCGTCCTCGTCGGTGACCTCCAGGCGGGTGCCGATGGCCAGCCGCAGATCGTTGAGGGCGCCGAGCCACTGCCGCGAGTCGGCGGCGGAGAGGCGCAGCACGGCACCCTCATCCCCCACGGGCATGACCGCGTCCAGCGCGCGCACGACCGCGAGGCCGTCCTCGCGCTTGCGGGCCCGCAGATCGTTCTCCGTGAAGCGCCGGAACTCGGCCGAGGCACTGCGGGCCTCCTCGTCGTCCTCGTCGGGCTTGGCGTCCGGGCCCGCGCCGTAGGCGTCGGGGAAGAGCCGGGCCAGCGCCGGGTCCGAGGGCGGCTCGGAGGGGCCGTCGACGAAGAGGGCCGCGAGCGGGTCCTCCTCGGCGCCGCCGCCGGCGGGGCCCTCGCCGGGGCCGATCAGCTCCATGAGCTGGACGACGAGGCTGCGCAGGATCGAGATCTCGACCTCGTCCAGTGCGATGGCGGCGCCGCCGTCCCCGGTCGGCTCGAAGGTGCCCGCCATCAGCGGTCCTGCTGGAGGGTGGCCCACAGGCCGTAGCCGTGCATCGCCTGCACGTCGCGTTCCATCTCCTCGCGACTGCCGGTGGAGACGACCGCGCGGCCCTTGTGGTGGACGTCCATCATCAGCTTCTTGGCCTTCTCCTTGGGATAGCCGAAGTAGCTCTGGAACACATAGGCCACATAGCTCATGAGGTTGACCGGGTCGTTGTGCACGACCGTCGCCCAGGGGACGTCCGGCTCGGGGACCTCCAGAGGGGCCTCGGCCGATTCGGGGCGTTCGATCTCCGTGGGGGCGACACTCACAGGTCCCATGCTGCCACTCGCGGGGCCCATTGGCCCAAACGGCTCCTGGACAGGGGCGTACGCAGCGCGTGGCACGGGGCGCGCGGGCCGTCGCGCGGCGCATATCGTCAAGTTGACGAGATTCGGGGTACCCTCGCACGTATGAACACAGCGGACAGCGGACTGCCGGTGACCGTGCCCTCGACGGCGCTCTTCACCGACCAGTACGAGCTCACGATGCTCCAGGCGGCGCTGCGGTCGGGGACCGCCGAGCGGCGTTCGGTCTTCGAGGTCTTCACCCGCAGACTCCCCGAGGGCCGCCGCTACGGCGTCGTCGGCGGCACCGGACGCGTGCTGGACGCGGTCGAGAACTTCCGCTTCGAGGAACGGGAGTTGGACTTCCTGCGCGAGCGGAACATCGTCGACGGGCCGACCCTGGAGTGGCTCGCCGACTACCGCTTCCGTGGCGATATCCGCGGCTACCCCGAGGGCGAGGTCTACTTCCCCGGCTCCCCCGTGATGCGCGTCGAGGGCAGCTTCGCCGAGTGCGTGCTGCTGGAGACGGTGATCCTCTCGATCCTCAACCACGACTCGGCCGTCGCCGCCGCGGCCTCGCGCATGGCCGTCGCCGCCGGGGACCGGCCGCTGATGGAGATGGGCGCCCGGCGCACCCACGAACTGGCCGCCGTCGCCGCCTCGCGCGCCGCGTACGTCGGCGGCTTCTCCACCACCTCCGACCTGGCGGCGGGCTTCCGCTACGGCATCCCGACCGTCGGCACCAGCGCCCACGCCTTCACCCTGCTGCACGACCGCGAGCGCGACGCTTTCGTCGCGCAGGTCGACTCGCTGGGCAGCGGCACCACGCTGCTCGTGGACACCTACGACGTGACCGAGGCCGTCCGCAGCGCCGTCGAGGTCGCGGGCACGGAGCTGGGCGCCGTGCGCATCGACTCGGGCGACCTGCTGCTGATCGCCCACCGGGTGCGGCAGCAGCTCGACGAACTCGGCGCGAAGCAGACGAAGATCGTGGTCACCAGCGACCTCGACGAGTACGCCATCGCCTCCCTCGCCGCCGCGCCCGTCGACGCGTACGGGGTGGGCACCCAGCTCGTCACCGGCAGCGGCCACCCCACCTGCTCGATGGTCTACAAGCTCGTCGCGCGCGCCGGATCCGACGAACCCGGCGCGCCCCTGCACCCCGTCGCCAAGAAGTCCATGGGCGGCAAGTCCACGGTGGGCGGCGCGAAGTGGGCCGCGCGGCCCGTCGACGCGGACGGCGTGGCCGAGGCGGAGGTCGTGGGCACCGGGCCCGTGCCCGACGAACTGTCCGGGCGGCTGTTGCAGACGGAGCTGGTGCGGGGCGGCGATGTCGTGGCCCGCGAGCCCCTGGACGCGGCACGCGACCGGCACCGCGCCGCGCTGTCCCGGCTGCCCATGTCGGCGCGCCAGCTCTCGCGGGGCGAGCCGGTGCTGCCGACGGAGCATGTGTGAGGGCGGCGCGCGGGCGGAGGGGGCGGGGCCGGGGGAGCGAGCGCGAAGTGCCCACTCCCCTTAACCCGGTTGAGTCTCTAGTCTCGGTTTCAAGGACCGACCGCCCCGTAACCGCCGGCAACCCGGCCGAAAGGTGTGCTCCATGCACCGGGCACTGATCGTCGTCGACGTGCAGAACGACTTCTGCGAGGGCGGCAGCCTCGCGGTCGCGGGAGGCGCCGACGTCGCCGCCGCCATCACCGAGCTGGTGGGCGCCGCCACGGCGGGCTACCGGCACGTGGTGGCCACCCGTGACCACCACATCTCGCCGGGTGACCACTTCTCGGACCAGCCGGACTACGTCCATTCGTGGCCGCCGCACTGCGTGGCGGGCACGGAGGGGATCGGCTTCCACCCGAACTTCGCCCCCGTCGTCGCGGCAGGGGCCATCGACGCCGTGTTCGACAAGGGCGCCTACTCGGCCGCGTACAGCGGGTTCGAGGGCGCGGACGAGAACGGTACGTCGCTGGCCGACTGGCTGCGGGCGCGCGAGGTGCGGGAGGTGGACGTGGTCGGGATCGCCACGGACCACTGCGTGCGGGCCACGGCGCTGGACGCGGTGCGGGAGGGGTTCCGCACCCAGGTCCTGCTCGACCTCACGGCGGGCGTCGCCGAAGCCACCACCCAGCAGGCGCTGGACCAGCTCCGCACGGCGGGCGTCGAACTCACCGGCAAGCCGGTGCGTGCGTAGTCTTTCGGGCGGGGGTTGCCGCTTCACGGGGGTGTTGCGCGGGACGGTTGGCCGGTGTGGTGGGTGCCGTAGGGTCCCGCGCTGATTTTTGTGCCGCTGCACGTGGCGCGGGGCCCCTTCGCGGGGGCGGTTCGCCGTGTCCGGCTGCCTGCCGGTGGCTACGGCGCGGCGTGGGGTTGCGGTACGACGCGGCTGGCGCCGCGTGGTTCTTGGCTTGCGCCGGTGGTCGTGTGGGATTGCTGTGTGGGTGGGGTCGGCGCCGCGCCGGGGTGTCTCCTCGGCGTGAAGGTCTCGTTGTCGGCTTTCCGCCGGTCTTCGTCTCGACCTGCGGGGACACCCCACCACGTCCCCTCCCACCCGGTGGCCGACAGCACGCCGTGGCCGGTCCGGCTTGTTCCCATGCTGTGTGCCGGTGCCGCGCGGGAGGGGCCCAGCCCCTACCACGGGACGCTGACGGCGACGGCTCGCCGTTGTTGTGGGCAATCGTCCCGCATGGCGAGGGGGCACCTCCCAGCGGTAGCTGGGGGAGGGTGGGCACAACCCGTGCCACCGGGCCGCAGCACGCGGACGAAACCCCAAAGGGGCGCCGGGGGTGGGCGCCCCCTGTGAGGAGAGGCGCACCCCGTGTGGGCTTCACCCCGCACCCCGTGAAGGGGCGCGGACCGGTGAAGGGGCAACCCTGCGTTTCAATCCTTACCCCGTGGAGGGGTTACGCGCGGAGGAGGGAGGCTATGGGGTGCCAGGATTCGCGGTCGTCGTCGGGCGTGGTGCGCCAGACGAGGCCCTCCGGGTGGTGGAGGACCGCCGTGATCTCGTCGGCCGTGGGCGGGTCCGCGTTGCCGTTGAGATAGACGGCGCGCAGCCCGAGGTTCCGGAGCCTGGTCAGGGCCCTGGACCGGTTCAGAGCGTGGACGAGGACGCGGACGCGCGGCTCGTCACCACCGCCCGCGCTCGCCGCACGCACCGTGTGCGCCTCGTCAGCGTGCGCGGACCAGCGCCGCCGCACGGGCCTCTCGCGCCGCTCGGGCGCCACCGCAGGGACCTGGTCAGGGCCCCTGGCCGCCCTCGGGCACGGGTCGGGCAGCGAGAGCGCGACGATCACGCTCCCGTCGGGAAGCTGGGCGTATCCGCCTCTAGCCATGATCAACATCTCCCCCGCGAGACTTCTTCGACAGGGCCCCGGACGAGGCCCTCAAGACGCATCTAAACGCGATCGGCCGCTGCCCGCCAGGGGGGCAACGGCCGATCATGTTTTGACCTGCAACGATGCAAATTAATTTCTTGAGGGACCCACCTGGACGGTGATCGTCTTACCGGAGAGCGGCTGGTTCGCGATCTTGATGCTGGTGTTGGTGTCCGGCACCTTCACCCCTCCGGTCGGGTTGCCGGCGTACCAGTACGTCCCCTTCCGGTCGTCGAACACCGGAACCGGCAACTTGGCCTTCACCTTTGCCGCTTTGCCGTCCTTGTGGAGAGTCATCCCCTTTGTCGGGTACCGGCTGAAGGGCGAGTCGTACGACTGGATGCGGTTCCGCATCACCGCGCCGTCCGCCCATTTCTCGGGCTTGGCGTGCGCGTCGACCGGCAGGATCAGCCCCTCGCCGGGGTGGACGCCCACGTTGTTGTCCTGCTGGGAGGTGTCCCAGAGCCAGACGAGCAGGCCCTTCTGGTACGCGTACCGCTCCACCCAGTCGGGCCGCGTGGAGGGCCAACCGAAGTTGTACGGGCCGTAGTTGAGGGCCTTGTCGTACGAGGCGTGGTTGCGGTTCTCCGCGATGTAGAACTGCGGGTAGCTCTTGGTGAACGACTCGCCGATGCGCGAGAAGCCGTTCGTCTGCCACCCGTTGTCGCCGTCGCCCTCGGCCCCGTCCTCGAACACCGGGGCACCGTCCGCTGTCACGCGGATCGCGTCGGCCGTGAAGCCCTTCTGGGCCACTCCACTGTCCGTCAGATAACGGAAGCGAACATCAATCTTCTTCCCTGCGAAGTCGTCCAGCGGGAAGGAGAGATCGCGGTACTGGCCCGAGACGCCGTGCAGCGCGGGCTGCCCGCCGCCGTCCCTCGGGATCGGCTTTCCGTCGGCCGTGCCGTCGAGCGGCTGCCAGTTCTGGCCGCCGTCCTCGGAGACCTCGGTGTAGAGGTAGTCGTAGTTCTCCTCGATGTCCCACCACCCCTTGAGGTCCAAGGAGGCGCTGGACTTGCCCGTCAGGTCGACGGGCCGGGAGAGGGTGTTGCGCAGGTCGTCGCCACTGCCGCTCCACCACTGCTTCGTGCCCTCGGCGGGCTTGGTGATCGTGGTCGTGACGTCCTTCTCGGGGAGTTCGACGACCACGGCCTGCTTGTTCTTCGTCTGGTACGAGTGCGTGCCCAGCGTGTGCTTCGAGCGCGTGGCCGCCTTCGCCCTGTCGTAGTCGAGCCAGCCGAGCTGGAGCTTGTCCCAGGCGTTCATGTCGCCCGCGGAGTCGCCGATGGCGTCCTTGCCCTTGTTGAGCCAGGAGCCCACGGACATGATCGACCAGAAGCCGACCGAGTTCTCGCCGGTGCCCGTGGTGTCGTAGTGGTCCGGCAGGCCCAGGTCGTGGCCGTACTCGTGGACGAAGACGCCCAGTCCGCCGTTCTCGGGCTGCGCCGTGTAGTCGCCTACCCAGATGCCGGTGTCACCGATCTGGGTGCCGCCCGCCTTGTTCTGCTCGGGGCCCGTGCGGCCCACGTCCGTGCCGTAGGCGTACCAGCGGTGCGCCCAGATGGCGTCGGTGCCCTGTGCGCCGCCGCCCGCCGACTCGTCCTCGCCCGCGTGCACGAACTGGAAGTGGTCGATGTAGCCGTCCGGCTCGTTGAAGTCGCCGTCCTGGTCGTAGTCGTACCGGTCCCAGAGGTCGTACTCGGCCAGCGCCTTCTTGATCTCCTCGTCGGTGCGGCCCGCCGCCTTCTGGTCCGCGACCCACTTGTTGACGCCGTCGCGCACCGCGTCCCACACGTTGGGGCAGTTGGTGTCGCCGCAGTGGTTGGACCCGTAGCGCGCCTCGTTGTAGTCGACCTTCACCCAGTCGGAGACGGCGCCGTCGACGGAGTAGCGGCCCGAGGACTGCTTCTCGTAGTAGCTCTTGACCGAGTCCTCGGTCGCGTCCGAGAAGTAGAGGTCCTCGAAGTGCTCCCGGTTGAAGTCCTTCTGCCAGTACGTGGAGTTGTCGTTCGCGCGGTCGGGCTCGGGGATCGTGTTGTGGACGGGGCCCGGAGTGCCGCCGTACTTGTCGTCGATCTTGTCCCCGAACTCGACGAGGATCGTGAAGATCTTGTCGGTCTTCTCGCGCCCCAGCTCGACGTATTTGTCGTCGTCGAGCTTCATGACCTCCGAGCCCCCCCGGCTGAAGGTCTTCGCCTCACCGGCCGCCACCTTCTCCAGCGCCGCCTGGCGCTGGTCGCGCTGCCTGGCGCTGAAGGGTCCGTCGAGATTGTCGCCGGTGTCCTTCCCCGCCTTGCCCGCCTTGTCCGCCTTCGCGGCTGTGCCCGTCTCCGCCTGCGGCTGGGCCTGTGCGCCTCCCGCGGACAGCAGTACGGTGGCGCCGAGCGCCGCCACCGCCGTGGCCAGAGCGGCCGTTCTCGATCTCTTGGATCTCCGTCTGCCGTTCACCTCTGTGGTGCCCTCCCCTGCGAATGCCATGTTGTGACAGAGGTATTCGACAGCAGCGGGTGGGGAAAAGACAGACCCCGATGCGAGTGATGCACAGAAGTGACCGCGCCTGTCCGCCTGTTGGGACAGGAGGGACGCCGTGCGACTGTGCGCCCCCTGTGCAACTGCGGCGTGGGTTAGGTCACGCTTACCGTGGTGTCCGCTCGGGCATTCGGCATCGTAGGGTCGTTCGACGGCGCACCTTTTGTACCGGGTCGATCGACTCGCGGGCCGATCGGCCCGCGCATCCCCCATCCAGAATTTCGAGGACGGATAACGCCATGCCGCGTCCGGCTCCCGCACAGCTCGCCTTCGCTCTCGCCTACGGTTCGGGCACTGTCGTCTGCTCGGCCTTCGCCATGCTGCTGCTCTCGGGAACCCGGTCGGGTACCGGAGCTGTGGTGATCGCCCTGTCCTCGTTCGCGCTCGGGCTGCTCGCCGCGGCCACGGCTCCCCTGCTCCATACGGCCAGGCGCGCCCGTGGCGCGGGGGCGTCCGCCGGGTCGCGCGTCACCGCGCGGGGTGGCGCGGCGCCGTCCTCGGCGCACGCGGCCTACCCGGCCGCTCCCGTCCCCGCCAAGGCGGGAGCGGGAGCGGGGACGGGCACGGGCGGCGCTCGGTCCTCCGCCTGGGACTGAGCCGCCGAGTCCCCAGGGGCGGCCAGACCCCCCTGGGGACGGCCGTCCCGCCTACGCGGTGGCGACGACGACCGTCTTCGCCGCCTTGTCGTGCACGCACTGCTGGTACGGCTTGTCCCAGGTGCAGAACAGCACGTTGACGAGCCAGAACAGCGAGCCCAGACAGGGCACGAGCGCGGGCAGCGAGTAGAGGGCCGCACGGAACCAGCCCGGAGTCCCCTGCGGCACCGCGCCGTTGGAGAGCACCGCCACCCGGATCTTCATGAGCTTCTTGCCCACCGTCTGGCCGGACCGGGTCAGCATGATGCCCTCGTAGATCAGGTAGACGAGGGTGTAGACGGCCTGCTGCGAGTACGTACGACCGGTGTCCGCCGCGTCGTAGCCGTTCTGCGCGAGGCCCATGACGATGCCCACCGGGATCCCGACGACCAGCGCGTCGATGATCCGCGCCAGCAGCCGCTTGCCCCGGGAGGCGAGCGGCGGCATCCCGGCGAGCGGGTCGGCTGCGCCGGCCGGCCCCCCGTAGGGGTTCGCACCGTACGGGTTCGCACCGTGCCGGCCGCCGTACGGGTCCCCGTACCCCTGGCCACCGTACGGACCGCCCCCGCCCGGCGGGGGCGGGGGCGCGCTGTCGTAGGGCGAGCCGGTTCCCGAGGGCGGCGGTGGCGGGCCCTGCCCGTACGGATCTGGCCGCTGCTCCGGCTGACCGGACTGCCCCGGCTTCCCGAAGGGATCGTTCTCAGGCTGCTCCGTGCTCATGGCCCGAGTGGACCGCGCGCGGGGCCCCCGCGCATCCGGCGCGTGCCGTTAGAGGTACGGGCCTGGTCCGTCTGACGCAGACGGCGCGGGGCCCGTCAGCCCGTCACACCGGGGCCGGGGCCGTCACAGCCTGACCCCTCCGGAGTCGCGGGAGACGAAGGTGCGCGCGGCCTTGTCGTGCCAGCACTGGCGCCAGGGCCGGTCGAAGAGGCACCACATGACGTTGACGACACCGACGACGACGAGCGACAGCACCCCGTAGACCAGCCAGCGCACCAGCGCGGCGCGGAACCCGGGCTTGTCCTGGCCCTCGACGTCCAGCACCTTGAGCCCGAACAGCTTCTTGCCCAGGGTGCGGCCCCAGCGGCTGGTCGGCAGCACTTCGTAGAGCAGCCCGAAGACGAGCAGGGCGCCGAGGACGATGGCGAGATAGCCGCCGGTCGTCCCGTCGATCAGCCAGACCTCCTTGGTCTCCCCGGACCGCCGGACGGCGTCGATCTTCCCCTGGATGTGGTCCGTCGTCTTCCCGACGAACGGGAAGACGACACCGGCCGCGACGGCGGCGGTGAGGACGCCGTCCACGAGCCGGGCGCCGAAGCGCTTGCCGAGTCCTGCGGGCCGGGCCTGCTGCTGCGCGGCCTGGAGGAACGGGTCCGAGACCGGCGGGCGCCAGGGCGTGACCGCTTCGGGGCCGCCGCTCTGCGACTGCGCCGGGAGCCCGCCCGGCTGGGGGCCGCCGGGGCCCGCCGAGTGCGCGGCCAGATCGTGGACCTGCTGTGCCCACGACTGCGGCGGCTGCTGTTGCTGTTGCTGAGCCTGCTGCGGTGCCTGTTGCGGCTGCTGCTGCGGGGGCACCTGCGCTGGCGGCATCTGCGACGGGGGCGGAACCTGGAGCGGCTGGCTCTGCGCGGGCGGGGCGTGCTGCGCCGACGGGATCTCCATGGGCTGGGCCTGGGGCCCGCCCTGCGCGGGCGGCGCCTGCTGCGCGGGCACGCCCGGCTGCGGTGCCGGTGCCTGAGCGGGCTGGGCCGACGGGCCAGCCGGAGCGTTTCCGCTCGCGCCCTGCGCGGGGATGTGGGGGTTGGCCGCCGGTGCGGCACCCTGGCCCGGGGCGCCTGGCTCCTGGGCCTGCCGTGCCTGCGCCGCCTCACGGCCGGCCTTGAGGACCTCCGAGCGGCGCAGGCCCACCGTGTGCTGCGGCACCTGCGCGTCGCCGCCCGACACCGGACCCGGACCCGGACCCGATGCCGAACTCGCCTCGCGCGCCTGGCGCTTGAGCTGCTCTGGACTCAGCGCCCGCATCTGGAAGGTGCCCTCGCGCGGCGGCTGCCCCTGGCCTTCCCCCGTCGCGGGGGACGAGGCCGCCGGCGTGTCCTCGTCGGCCCTGTCCGCCTCGGCGGGGCGGCCCCAGCCGCCGCGCGGGTCGGCCGTACCGGCTCCGGCTCCGGCGCCGCTCCCCTGGCTTCCCGGGCCGCCCTGGCCACCCTCCTCGCCGTGCTGGCCCCAGGAGACGCGGTCGTCACTCTGGCCTGCGAAGCCCTGCTGCCGCGCGGCGTCCGCGCCCCAGGCCGAGGCGGGCTCGGGGCGCTGGCCGTGCAGGCGGGACGGGTCGTCCCAGTCGACGGTCCCGTCCACGGGGGCGACCTCAGCGCTGGGCCGCACCTCGGGCAGCGCCGAGCGGTCACGCCCCTCCGGCCCCTGCCCTGACCCCTGCCCCTGCCCCTGGCCCTCGTCGAGGAAGACGGGCCCCGTCTCCTCGGCGGGCGCGGGCTCGGCCGCCGTGGGCGGCGTCGGCGCGGGTCCCGGCGCGCCGGGACCGGCGGCGGGAGGGACCGGCATCGGGTCGCCCTCGCGCGGCTCGGGGCGGCTGGTGCCCGGCACCCATGCGGAACCGTTCCAGTAGCGGATGTATCCCGGAATGGACGGGTCGGGATAGAAGCCGGCCTGGGGGCTGCCGCTGGCAGATCCTGAGGGTGGCGCACTCATGATGTCCGGGTCCCGTATCTGTTCGACCGTTATTTCGCTTGTGGCGTGTACGTGTACCGCCTCTACCGCCCCGCGTACCGCGTATCGAGCCACGGCCCACGAAGCGCAGGGTCCACATCTACCAGAAGGGGCCGACCGCTTGCCCGCCCCGAATGGGCGCATCCGCTCTTCCGGGAAAAAGAAGTCCGCGAAGTCGTGTAATGAAGTACGGCCTGCGCTCTCTCACCGGTGCACGCCCACCCGGGCGGGCACGAGCGACCACGAAAGGGCGCAGCACATGCACACCGTTGTCGAACGCGAGCTGGAACTGAAGCTGGTGCTCTCCCCTGAGCGCAGCATCCCGGTCCCCGCCCGCCTCACGTACCGCGCCGACGACCCGTACGCCGTCCACATCGCCTTCCACATCGGCTCCGCCTCCCCCGTCCACTGGACCTTCGCGCGCGAGCTGCTGGTCGAGGGCGTCTTCCGGCCCTGCGGGCAGGGCGATGTGCGCGTGTGGCCCACCAAGGTGGACTCGCGCAGCGTGATCTGCCTCGCCCTCTCCTCGCCCGACGGGGACGCGCTGCTGGAGGCACCGGCGGCGGCCGTCTCCGCATGGCTGGAAAGGACGCTGCGCGTGGTCCCTCCCGGGAGTGAGCACGAGTCGCTGGGCATCGACGAGGAGTTGCGCGACCTGCTCACCCCGACACCGAGTGACGACCTCTACCTCCGCGATCCATGGCCGTCCGACGAGTCCGGTGCCGGAGAGGCCGGGGCCTGAGAGGTGGAGGTCACCGGCGCCGTATCCGGCGGTCGTACGGGCGCGGCCGCGCACACCGCCCGGCCGCGCTCCGTCACATCCGCCTCCCCTGTCCCCGCACTCTCTTCGCTCCCTCCTCCGCCTTCCGACCCCCTGTTTGAAAGTTCTACGTATGGGAGGCGCCGCAAGCGAAATTCCGTCACTATTTCGGCCATGCCAGAGGACGAAGCCCGCAAAGAGGCGGAAGTGGCAGAAGCGGGGGAAGCAGCGAATGAGGCGGAAGAGATGGAAGCGACGGACGGGGACCCGGCACCCCGGGTGCGACCGGAGCGACCCGAGCGGCCGGAGGGAGCAAAGGGGCCAGAGGGATCAGAGCGTGACGCGGAGACGACGGCCGAGATCCAGTTCCGCGTGGGCAGGCACATCGCGGAACTCGCCGAGCGCCTCGACCCCGACTCCTTCGCCCTGTTCCTGAAGGTCATGGCGGGCCTCAACAGGGCCTTCGCACAGCACAACCAGTACGTCGACATCGAGCTGACCCCGGAGGAACAGGAGCTGTGCACCCCGCAGTTCCAGCGGGAGCTGGTCACCCTCCTGGAGAAGACCGGCATCCCCTCGGACCGCGTGACGGGCTTCACCCTCCGCACCTCCCGAACCTGTGACCGCGACCGCGACCGCGACCGGGACCGGGACCGGGACCGGAACCGGAACAGTCACCGCGACCCGCGCCCGACGGCCCGCGGCCACCCCCACGACCCGTGAGCGCCCCCACCCCGGACGACGCCGGACGGCACCTGCCGGGGCGCGGCGTTCAGGCCGCGCGTTCCCGCAGGACGAGCGCGGCGAGTGCCCCGGCCAGCGCGAGTCCGGCCGCGACGAGCAGCGCGGCGTCGGTGCCGTGCGCCAGGGCCTTCGCCGGGTCGCCGCCCTGGTGGGCGGTGGCGAGCGCGACGGTGAGCGCGACGCCCGTCGTCGAACCGATGTAGCGGGCCGTCTGGTTGGCGCCCGAACCCATCGCCGCGCGTTCGGCGGGGACGCTCTCGACGGCGAGCCGTGGCAGCGCGGCGTTGAGCAGCCCGCTGCCGACGCCGTTGACGACGAGCCCCGGCAGCAGCCGTACCCAGGACTCGTCCACCGCCCCCACGAGCGCGGCCAGCCCGGCGGCCGAGAACAGGAAGCCCAGCGCGAGCTGGTGCCGTGCGCCGAGCCGGGTCGCGAGAGGCCCCGTCAGCATCGACGCGGCGAGCGCGGCCCCGGACCACAGCGCGACGAGCCACGCGGTGCCGAGGGGCGAGAGGCCGAGGGTGACCTGGAGGACCGTCGGCAAGTAGCTGAAGAACCCGATCACCGCGAGCCCGGTGAACAGCGCGCCCGCCGTCGCGGCGAGGAACAGGGGGCGGCGGAAGAGGCCGAGGTCGAGCATGGGCGCCGCGCTGCGCCGCTCGGTCAGGACGAAGGCGGTGCCCAGGACGAGGGCAGCGCCCAGCAGCACGGCGACGGGCGCGCGCAGCCAGCCGTCGCGGCCGACGGTCAGCGCGGCGAAGAGCGCGGAGAGCGCGAGGCCCAGGGTGACCGCGCCGAGAAGGTCGGGGCGCCCTGCGCGCGGCGCCCGCGACTCCTGGAGCCCGCGGGCGGCGACGGCGCCGAGGGCGAGCGCGGCCACGGCGTAGAGGACGTAGCAGGCGCGCCAGCTCAGCGGCTCCAGCGCGCTGGAGACCAGCGGCCCGACGGCTATGCCGCCGCTGATCGAGGCGCCCCACAGCGTGGTCGCGCGGACGCGTCCCGGACCGGCGGGGAAGGCGTGCGCGAGGAGCCCGAGGCTGCTGGCCAGGACAGCGGCACTGGCCGCGCCCTGCGCGACACGGGCGAGGGTGTAGGCGAGGGTGCCGGTCGTGACGGCGGCGAGCGCGGTGGTCAGGGCGAGGGTGAGCACGCCGGTGACGAAGACCCGCTTGCGCCCGTAGTCGTCGGCGAGGCTGCCCGCGACGAGCAGCAGCGCGGACAGGCCGAGCGCGATGCCGCTGAGCAGCCACGCCTGCCCGGAGACGCCGGTGCCGAGCGAGGCGGCCATGGCGGGGAGCACGGTCATGGGCGCGTTGTAGTTCAGCAGCACGAGGAACGTCGCCGCGACGGTGACGGCGAGGGTGGCACGGCCCGTGTGCGGGGACGTGTGCCGGGGCGCGCCTGGGAGGCCCGTGGGCCTGACCTCGTCCGGAGCCGGGAGCGAGCCGGGTTCGGTGAATGAACTCACTGTCATGGCGAGCACCCTAGCAGTGCGAGTTCAGTCACCGAACTTAGTAGTTCGCTCATTGAACCCTCGCTGTTAGACTCCCCGCATGGCACTGGGGAAGGACTACGCCGCGCAGCACTGCTCCATCGCGCGCGCCCTGGAGCTGGTCGGTGAGCGCTGGACGCTGCTCGTCGTCCGGGACGCCTTCTACGGCGTGCGCCGCTACAGCGACTTCCTCGTCCGGCTCGGAGCCCCGCGCGCCGTGCTCTCCACGCGGCTGCGCGCGCTGACGGAGGCGGGCGTGCTCGACAAGGTGCGCTATCAGGAGTCGCCGCCCCGCGACGAGTACGTGCTCACCGAGATGGGCGAGCGGCTGTGGCCCGCGGTCTACGCGCTGGCCACCTGGGGCGAGCGGTACTTCTCGGAGGGCCAGGGGCCGCACCGCGAGTTCCGGCACGCCGCGTGCGGGTCCCCGCTGGACGCGGGCGGCAACTGCGCGGCGTGCGGCGGGCTCGTACCGCCGAGGGACATCGAGATGCGGCCCGGCCCGGCCCTGGACCCGCCGCCGGAGGACCCCGTCAGCCGCGCGCTGCTGCGCCCGCGCAGGCTGCTCCAGCCGCTGGAGCCGGAGCCAGAACCGGAACCCGCGCCGGAGCGGTGACCGCGCGGGGCCGCGACGTCGGAGACGTCAGAACAGCTTGCCGGGGTTCAGCAGGCCCAGCGGGTCGAAGACCTGCTTGATGCCGCGCTGCAACTCGACGCCCACGGGCCCGAGTTCACGCGCGAGCCACTCCTTCTTGAGCACGCCCACACCGTGCTCGCCCGTGATCGTGCCGCCCAGCTCCAGGCCCAGGCCCATGATCTCGTCGAAGGACTCGCGGGCCCGGCGCGACTCGTCCTCGTCGTTCGGGTCGAAGCAGACGGTGGGGTGGGTGTTGCCGTCGCCCGCGTGGGCGCAGACGCCGATGGTGAGGTCGTGCTTCTCCGCGATGGCGGCGGTACCGGCCAGCAGGTCGGCGAGGCGCGAGCGCGGCACGCACACGTCGTCGATCATCGTCGTCCCCGTCACCGCCTCCAGCGCGACGAGCGCCTTGCGGCGGGCCTGGAGCAGCAGCTCCGACTCGGCGTGGTCCTCGGCGGGCACCACCTCGCTCGCGCCCGCCGCAGCGCACAGCTCGCCCACGGCCGCGAGGTCGGCGCCGGGGTCCGGGGTGTCGAAGGCGGCGAGGAGGAGTGCCTCGGTGCTCTCGGGGAGGCCCATGTGCGTCAGCGCGTTGACCGCGCGCAACGTGGTGCGGTCCATGAGTTCGAGCAGTGAGGGGACGTGTCCGCTCTCCATGATCCGGCAGACCGCGTCGCAGGCGGCGGCGGCCGAGGGGAACTCGGCGGCGAGCGCGAGCTGCTTCGGCGGCTCCGGCTTGAGCGCGAGTGTGGCCTTCACGACGATGCCGAGGCTACCTTCGGATCCGACGAAGAGCCTGGTCAGGTCGTATCCGGCGACACCCTTGGCGGTGCGGCGGCCCGTCGAGAAGAGGCGGCCGTCGGCGAGGACGACATCGAGCCCGAGTACATACTCGGCGGTGACCCCGTACTTCACGCAGCACAGTCCGCCGGACGCGGTACCGATGTTGCCGCCGATCGTGCACTCCTCCCAACTGGAGGGGTCCGGCGGGTAGTAGAGGCCGTGTTCGTTGACGGCGCGGGACAGCGCCGCGTTGACGACGCCCGGCTCCACCACGGCGACGCGGTCCACGGGGTTGATCTCCAGGATGCGGTCCATCCTGACCAGGGACAGCACGACGCAGCCTTCGCTCGCGTTCGCCGCGCCCGACAGCCCCGTGCGGGCACCCTGCGGCACGACGGGCACCCGCAGCTCGGTCGCGGTGCGCATGACGTGCTGGACCTGCTCGACGGTCCTGGGCATGACGACGGCGGCGGGGACCCCCGCCTCGCAGAAGCTGGCCATGTCGTGGGAGTAGGCGCCGACCACGTCGGGGTCGGTCAGCACCGCATCCTCCGGCAGCCCTTCGCGCAAGCGGACGAGGAGATCGCTCATACGTACACCCTGACACCTGGGCAGCGCGTCGGGAACCCGCGTGAAGCGGATGGTCAGCGACGGTCAGCGACGCCCGGCCCCGTCCAGCGGGCGCCCGCTCCCGTGCGCCCCGCGGTGGCGGCACCGCGTGCCTTGTGGTGACGTCCCGTCAGCTCTACAGTGCGGCAACTTTCGCGTACGGCACGTACGAGCACATACGGCACGCACGGGGGAGGGCGCGCACGAAGGGCCGCACCGGCAGGACCGGCAGAGGCACGGGGTGGGCGGCCGGCGCGGGCGGGGTGCTCGCGCCCGTCCTCCTCGCGGGGTCGGGGGTCGCGGGGGTGGGGGCGCGGCGAGCGTCCGCTCGACGAGCGCGACGTGCGGCGCACACGGGCACGGCTGGCAGGGCTGCACCCGTAGCGCCGTGCGGCCCCGTGCGCCGGTGGGCCGGTGGGCCGGTTGCTGCCCGCGCCCTCACCGTCCCGCGAGACGCGCGCCCCACGAGGTCCGTTCCGTTCCGCCCCCCGGCGGAGCGGAACGGACCTGGGCCGTGGCCCGTCCCCCGTCGGTCTGATGAGCCGCGCGGCTCAAAGGTTCCCGCGGCGGTCCTGTTCGCGCTCGATGGCCTGGAAGAGGGCCTTGAAGTTGCCCTTGCCGAAGCCCATCGAGCCGTGCCGCTCGATCATCTCGAAGAAGACCGTCGGGCGGTCCTGGACCGGCTTGGTGAAGATCTGGAGCAGGTAGCCGTCCTCGTCGCGGTCGGCGAGGATCTTCAGCTCGCGCAGCGTCTCCACGGGTACCCGGGTCTCGCCGACCCACTCGCCGAGCGTGTCGTAGTACGAGTCCGGGGTGTCCAGGAACTGGACGCCCGCCGCGCGCATCGCGCGGACGGTCGCGACGATGTCGTTCGTGGCGAGGGCGATGTGCTGGACGCCGGGGCCGCCGTAGAACTCCAGGTACTCGTCGATCTGCGACTTCTTCTTGGCGACGGCGGGCTCGTTCAGCGGGAACTTGACCTTGCGGGTGCCGTCGGCGACGACCTTGGACATCAGCGCGCTGTACTCGGTGGCGATGTCGTCACCCACGAACTCCTTCATGTTCGTGAAGCCCATGACGTTGTTGTAGAACTTGACCCACTCGTCCATCATGCCGAGCTCGACGTTGCCCACGCAGTGGTCGACGGCCTGGAAGCGGCGGCGGCCGGGCTCCACCATGGGCTGTGCCTCGGTGTATCCGGGCAGGTAGGGGCCGGTGTAGGCGCCGCGCTCGACGAGGGTGTGCCGGGTCTGCCCGTAGGTCCCGATGGAGGCGAGCACCACGGTGCCGTGCTCGTCCCGCACCTCGTGGGGCTCTTCGATGCCGCGCGCGCCGTGCTCCAGCGCGTAGGCGTAGGCGGCGCGGGCGTCCGGCACCTCGATGGCGAGGTCGATCACGCCGTCGCCGTGCTCCGCGACATGGCCGGAGAGGAAGCGGCCCCAGTCGGTCGTGGGCTTGATGACTGACGTGAGGACGAAGCGGACGGAGCCCGATTCGAGTACGTAACTGGCGGTCTCGCGGGAGCCGTTCTCCGGTCCGGAGTAGGCGACCAGCTTCATGCCGAAGGCAGTGGAGTAGTAGTGCGCGGCCTGCTTGGCGTTGCCCACGGCGAAGACGACCGCGTCCATCCCCTTCACCGGGAAGGGGTCCGCCTGCCGGGCTGTGTCAGGGGTTGCGTGCGTGGTCTCAGTCATGAACGAAGGTTCCCCCGCGCCAACAAGGTGCGCAATACTTCTCGTATCCATTGAACACTCTGTCCAGCGCTTTACGGATCCGACCGGGCGATCTGCACAAGGTGTGCAACATGGTGGTTACTGAGAGGCAACTCATGGGTATTGATCGGCTCGATGGTCGATTGCTCGAACTGCTCGCGGAGGAACCGAGGATCGGGGTGCTGGAAGCGTCCCGCCGCCTCGGTGTCGCGCGTGGGACGGTGCAGGCCAGGCTGGACAGGCTTAAGTCAGCGGGAGTGATCCGCGGCTTCGGCCCGGACGTGGATCCCGCGGCCATCGGCTATCCCGTCACCGCCTTCGCCACCCTGGAGATCAAGCAGGGCCAGGGCCCCGACGTGCGGGCACATCTCGCTTCCGTACCGGAAGTGCTGGAGCTGCACACCACGACGGGTCACGGTGACATGCTGTGCCGTCTGGTCGCGCGATCCAACGCCGACCTCCAGCGCGTGATCGACAAGGTCGTCGGTTACGACGGCATCATGCGGGCCTCCACCGCGATCGTCATGGAGAACCCCGTCCCCCTCCGGATCGTCCCCCTCGTCCGCCAGGCCGCGGGGACGTCCACGGGCCCCGCGGCCCACCCGCCTCATCCGGCCCCTCCGGCCCACCCGTCCCCCGAGACGTCCTGAGCGGCGGTCAGGGCGGAGGGGTTGCCAGCGGCCGGGCGGGGCCGCACCCTCGCGGGACACCGCGTCACCGGGGGCGCCTGAACACCGGG
Organism: Streptomyces sp. NPDC054796; assembly: GCF_053611545.1. Classification (NCBI taxonomy): domain Bacteria; kingdom Bacillati; phylum Actinomycetota; class Actinomycetes; order Kitasatosporales; family Streptomycetaceae; genus Streptomyces; species Streptomyces sp. NPDC054796. Next base: position 57,528 of record NZ_JBSHAO010000037.1, read on the forward strand.
ACACCTGAACACTGAACACGTAGGGAGAAGCCGAGTGAGCTTCTGGGAGTACCTCAGCAACCGGCATGTCCAGGTGCTGACGGATTCGCTCCAGCACGCCAGCGCGGTCTTCCAGTGCATGGTGGCCGCCACCGTCATCGGCGTACTGATCGGCGTCCTCACCTACCGCAGCGAGTGGGCGGGCAACCTCGCCACCGCCGCCACCGCCTCGATCCTCACCGTCCCCTCGCTGGCCCTGATCGGCCTGCTGATCCCGCTCGTCGGGCTCGGGGTCGCGCCGACGGTCATCGCGCTGACGCTGTACGGGCTGCTGCCCATCGTCCGCAACGCCGTCGTCGGGCTGCGCGGCGTGGACCCTTCGCTGGTCGACGCGGCGCGCGGCATCGGCATGTCGCGGCCGGCGCAGCTGGTGAAGGTCGAACTGCCGCTGGCCTGGCCGCCCATCCTCACGGGCATCCGCGTCTCCACGCAGATGCTGATGGGCATCGCGGCCATCGCCGCCTTCGCCTCAGGACCCGGGCTCGGCAACCTCATCTTCCGGGGCGTGGCCTCGCTGGGCAGCGCCAACGCCCACAACCAAGTCCTCGCGGGCACGCTCGGCATCGTCGTGCTCGCCCTGCTCTTCGATGCCGCGTACGTCCTCATCGGACGCCTGACCATCCCGAGGGGGATACGTGCCTGAGACACCCGCGACACCTGGGACACCCAAGACGCCCGCGACGCCCGCGACAGCCGAGACGCCCGCACCGGCCGCTGGAGGACCGGCCCGGGGGCCCGCCTCCGGCGCCACGATCCGCCTGGAGGGGCTCACCAAGCGCTATCCGGGCTCCGCCCTGCCCGCCGTGGACAACGTGACGATGGAGATCGGCGCGGGCGAACTCGTCGTCTTCGTCGGGCCCTCCGGGTGCGGCAAGTCGACCACCCTCAAGATGATCAACCGGCTCATCGAGCCCACCTCGGGCCGCATCAAGATCGGCGACGAGGACGTCACCGACATGGACGCGGTCAAGCTGCGCCGCAAGATCGGCTACGCGATCCAGTCGTCCGGGCTCTTCCCGCACATGACCGTCGCGCAGAACATCGCGCAGGTGCCGAAGATGACCGGCTGGTCCAGGTCCAAGGTCACCGCGCGCGTCGAGGAGATGCTCGACCTGGTGGGCCTCGACCCGGGCGAGTTCAGGAACCGCTACCCGCGCCAGCTCTCCGGCGGTCAGCAGCAGCGCGTCGGCGTGGCCCGCGCGCTCGCCGCCGACCCGCCCGTCCTGCTGATGGACGAGCCCTTCGGCGCGGTGGACCCCATCACCCGCGACCACCTCCAGGACGAGCTGATCCGGCTCCAGCACGAGCTGCGCAAGACCATCGTCTTCGTCACCCACGACTTCGACGAGGCCATCAAGCTCGGCGACCGCATCGCGGTGCTCAGGGAGCAGTCGCACATCGCCCAGTTCGACGCCCCCGAGGCCATCCTCACCAACCCGGCCGACGACTTCGTCTCCGGCTTCGTCGGCGCGGGCGCCGCGCTCAAGCGGCTCAACCTCACCCGGGTGCGGGACGTGGGCGTCGTCGACTTCCCGACGGTCACCGTCGAGGAACCGCTCCAGGAGATCTTCGACTCGCTGCGCTCGGGCACCCACAACGAGGTGCTGCTGCTGGACAAGCGGCGGCGCCCGTACAAGTGGCTGCGGCGCGGTGATCTGATGCGCGCCAAGGGCTCGCTGGCCCGCGCCGGGACGCTCGTCAACGACACGGTGACCCGCGACGCCACCCTGCGCGACGCGCTGGAGGCCGTGCTCACCGACAACGCGGGCCGGGTCGCCGTCACCGGGCGGCGCGGCGAGTACATCGGGGTCGTGGACATGGAGACCCTGATGAACTCGGTGCACGAACTCCTCGACGCGGACCGGCTGGAGGCCATCGAGCACCAGCACCAGCTGGAGGAGCAGCGGGCCGAGCGCACCCGGGCGGCGCAGGAGGGGCTCGCGTGAGCGCGTCGAAGCCCGGCGGGAGCGGCAGGGGCGCCGACGCCGGAGGCGGAACCGGAAGCGGAACCGGAGGGCGCGGCGGCGCTGCGGCGGCGGCCGACGCCGACGTCCCCCGGTACACGCTCGCCCCGGACGAGGCGCCCGACGAGTCGCAGCCCGCGCGGCAGCGCACCGCCGACCGGCCGCTGGCCAGGCTGACCTGGCAGAAGCTGACCCTGCTGCCGGGCGGGCTCGCGCTGGTGCTGCTGTGCACCTGGCTGTGGTTCCGCGGCGCAGACCTGGACTCGATCGCGCGCAACGCGCTGGCCGAGGGCAGCGTGGCCTCCGGGCTGTGGAAGCACATCGAGCTGACCGCGGTCTCCACCTTCTTCGTGCTGGTCATCGCGATCCCGCTGGGCATCCTGCTCACCCGCGGCAAGCTGCGCAGGGCGGCGCCCGTCGCCATGGCCGTCGCCAACCTGGGCCAGGCGATCCCCTCGCTCGGGCTGCTGGTGCTGCTGGTGTTCTGGCTGAGCGTGGGCCCGAGCACGGCCATCGTCGGCATGGTCGTCTACGCCGTACTGCCCGTGCTGGCCAACACCATCGCGGGGCTGCGCGCCATCGATCCGGGGCTCGTGGAGGCGGCCAGGGGCATCGGGATGTCGCCGCTGGGCGTCCTGGGCCGGGTCGAACTGCCCCTCGCCGTCCCGCTGATCCTCGCGGGCGTGCGCAACGCCCTCGTACTGAACGTCGGCACCGCCACCCTCGCCACCTTCATCGGCGGCGGCGGGCTCGGCGACCTGATCGCGGCGGGCATCACCACCCAGCGGATGCCGGTCCTGGTCCTCGGCTCCGTGCTGACCGTGGCCCTCGCGCTGCTGGTCGACTGGGTGGCCTCGCTCGCCGAACTGCTGCTGCGCCCGCGCGGCCTGGAGGTTTCGTCCTGATGCGAGGTCCTGTCCCGATGCGACGCTCCGTACCGACTCGCGGTCCCGTCCCGCGACGTGGGCGTACGCGCGCCCTCACCGGCGCCTCCGCCGCGCTCGCGCTCTCCGTCGCCCTGAGCGGCTGCGGCCTGGTCAGCGGCAGCCCCATGGCCGACGACGTGCACCCCGGCACCCTCGGCCGCGGGGAACCGCTCCAGGGGGCCGAACTGACCGTGACCTCCAAGGAGTTCACCGAGTCGATCATCCTGGGCCACATCATGGGCCTGGCCTTCCAGGCGGCGGGCGCCAAGGTCGTGGACCGCACCGCCATCCAGGGCTCCATCGGCTCGCGGGAGGCGGTGAAGTCCGGCGCGGCCGACGCGATGTACGAGTACACGGGCACGAGCTGGATCACCTACCTCGGGCACGAGAAGCCCATCGTGGACTCGCACGAGCAGTGGGAGGCGGTGCGCGAGGAGGACAAGAAGGAGGGCCTGAGCTGGCTGCGGCCCTCCACGCTGAACAACACCTATGTGCTGACCGTCAGCCCGAAGCTCCAGAAGAAGTACGGCGTCAAGACGCTCTCCGACGTCGCGGAGCTGTCGAAGAAGAACCCCAAGGCCGCCTCGCTGTGCGTGGACAACGAGTTCGCCGCGCGCGACGACGGGCTCCCAGGGCTGATGAAGAAGTACGGGATGAAGATCCCCGCCTCGCGGGTCCACAAGATGAGCAACGGCGTCGTCTACACCCAGACCGCCAAGGGCACCCCCTGCACCTTCGGCGAGGTCTACGCGACCGACGGCCGCATCAAGGCGATGGGCCTGAAGGTCCTGGCGGACGACCGGCACTTCTTCCCGAACTACGACGCGGCCCCGGAGATCAACAGCGCGACACTGGAGAAGCACCCGGAGATCGCGGACGTCCTCGACCCGATCACCAAGTCGCTGAACAACGAGGTGGCCCGCGAGCTGAACGCCAAGGTCGACGTGGAGGGCGAGGACCCGCACGACGTCGCCAAGGAGTGGCTGGTGGAGAAGGGGTTCATCAAGGAAGGCTGAGCGGCGGACGGGGCCCGGCCCCCGGGCCCCCGGCTCGTGGGACGGGTCCCGTCAGCAGGAGGGGACGCGGCGCTGGTCCCCGTCCTTGAGCGCCTTGAGCGCTTCGACGGCGCCGTCGAGGCTGGTCACCGGCACCAGCCGCAGCCCCTTGGGCAGCTCGGCCCGCGCGTCGGCGCACTCCGCCTTCGGCACCAGGAAGACCGAGGCGCCGTCACGCTTGGCCGCCTGCGTCTTGAGGGGGACGCCGCCGACGGCGCCGACCTTCCCGCTCGCGTCTATGGTGCCGGTGCCCGCGACCGTACGGTCGCCGGTCAGGCCGCCGCCGCTGCCGTCGCCGTCCAGCTTGTCGACGATGCCGAGCGAGAAGAGCAGCCCCGCGCTGGGCCCCCCGACGTCGGCGAGCCGCAGGCTGACCTTCACGTCGTCCGACGACAGGTGGAGCTGGGACAGTGCGGCCTTGACCGCCTCGTCCTGGGACTGCTTCATCTCGTCCGCGTTGTACTTCTTGATCTCCTCGGTGTTGCCGCCCACCGGGTAGACCGCGTCACGGGGCATGACGGCGTGGTCCGTGGCGAACCAGTTCTTGACGACGTCGGACACCCGGACCGTCGCGTCGGGGGGCGTCGCCGCGATGGTCGTCATCCGGAGCTGGCCCTTGCCACCGCCGCCCTTGCCGCTGCCGCCGCCCTCCCCTTCGCCCTCCGCTTCCGCCGCGTCGCGCGCCGCGTCGCCGGACAGGGTGATCACCGGCTTGCCCTTGTTCTCACCGAGCACGTCCGCCGTGATGCCGGGCTCGGCGACCGAGAACGGCAGCGGCGCGGCGGCGACCACCGCGAACAGCGCCACCACGGGCACCGCGCACAGCGCGAGCGTGCGACGGCGCGGCGAGAGCCGGAACCGGAGCCGGGAGGGACGGGCCGAGCCGGTGCCCGACGGGTCGGTGCTGGACGGGTCGGCGCTGGGCGAGGCGGGGCGAGAGGTCACCCCCGCAATCTAGACGACGCGTCCGCGCCTCACCGAAGCGCGTCCGCGACCTCCTGCGCCGCGTGCACGACACGCTCCCCCACCTGGCTCGGCACCGCGTCCGAGAGCATCACCACACCCACGCTCCCCTCTATCCCGCTCACCCCGAGCACCGGCGCCGCGGCGCCGCTCGCGCCCGCCTCCAGCTCACCGTGGGTGAGGACGAAACCGGGCCCCAGCTCCTGGTCGGGGCCCCGCCCCGCGACGATGGCCCGCCCGGCCGCTCCCCTGTCCAGCGGGTGCCGGAACCCGGTGCGGTAGGCGACGTGGTAGTCCGTCCAGCTCGGTTCGACGACGGCGACGGCCAGCGCCTCCGTGCCGTCGACCAGCGTCAGATGCGCCGTGGCCCCCACGTCCTCGGCCAGCGAACGCAGCGCGGGCAGTGCCGCCTCGCGCACGAGGGGGTGCACCTGCCGCCCCAGCCGCAGCACCCCGAGCCCCACCCTGGCGCGCCCGCCGAGGTCGCGGCGGACGAGGGCGTGCTGCTCCAGGGTCGCGAGCAGTCGGTACACGACGGTGCGGTTGACGCCGAGCTTGTTGGACAACTCGGTCACGGTCAGCCCGTGATCGGTGTCGGCGAGCAGTTTGAGGACACGCAGTCCCCGGTCGAGCGTCTGAGAGGTCTCCGCGGTCACGACGCCCCCCTCCTCCGGGTGTGTGGTGGCCGACGTCCGACGCGGCCGGTGCGTGCCGCTGCCGGTCCCGTCGGCAGCGCAGCTCAGCGCCAGAAGCCGCCGGTCGCGGTGGCACTGGCAGTACGTACGAACGTCACCGGCTGCGCTCCGCGGCGACGTTGCCACGGGGCGTGTGTGACCGGAAACTTAGCGACAGGCTCCGCTGACCGGAAGAGCCTGTCCAGAATCCGGGCAAAGGCGGGTCGGTTCGCCCGGCCGACGGAGAGAATCGCGGGCCCCTTCGGACTTACGGCCCTGGACGAGGGGACCTTCGCCGCGCCGCACGGGCGTCCGGCGGGCATACATTGCCCCCATGGCATCCGGCATAGCACTGGGACTCGGAACGCTCGGACAGCTCGGACAGCACGGAGCGCTTGGAGCGAAGGCGCACGCGGCGGCGGGCACCAGCGCGTCGCTGCCCTGGGTACTGGCCGCGCTGCTGGTGACGCTCGCCGCGGCGGCGGGAGTGGCCTGGGCGGCGCGGCGCCGCACGCCGTAGAGGCGCGGGGCAGCGACGCGAGGCGGAGGCGCGGGGCGCGGGGCCGCACACGGGGCCCCGCACGCAGGGTCACCTCATGTGACGGGTCACTTCATGCGTGTGGCCCACTCGCGCACCTTGTCGATGCGCTGACGGATCTGGCCCGCCGTGGCCTCCGCGCTCGGCGGGCCCCCGCACACGCGGCGCAGCTCGGTGTGGATCACGCCGTGCGGCTTGCCGCTCTGGTGCACATACGCGCCCACCAGCGTGTTGAGCTGCTTGCGCAGCTCCAGCAGCTCCTTGTGCGTGACCACGGGCCGCCGGTCGGCGGGCAGTTCCAGCAGGTCCGCCTCCTCGGCTGGACGCTTCTTGCTGTGCGAGATCTGCCGGGCCTGCCGCTTCTGGAGCAGCATCTGCACCTGGTCGGGCTCCAGGAGGCCGGGGATGCCGAGGTAGTCCTGCTCCTCCTCGCTGCCCGGGTGCGCCTGCATGCCGAACTCGGCGCCGTCGTACATCACCCGGTCGAAGACCGCGTCGGACTCCAGCGCCTCGAAGGGCAACTGCTCCTGGTCGCCGGTGTCCTCGTCCTGCTCCTTCTCCGCCTCCTTGAGGAGCTCGGCCTCCTCCGCGTACGGGTCCTCGTCCTTGTCCTTCTTCGGCTTGTCGAGGACGTGGTCGCGCTCCACCTCCATCTCGTTGGCGAAGCTCATCAGCATCGGGATGGTGGGCAGGAAGACGGAGGCGGTCTCGCCGCGCCGCCTGGACCGTACGAAACGGCCGACGGCCTGCGCGAAGAACAGCGGCGTCGAGATGGTGGTGGCGTACACGCCGACCGCGAGGCGTGGCACGTCCACACCCTCGGACACCATCCGGACCGCGACCATCCAGCGGTCCTCCGACTGCCGGAAGTCCTCGATCCGCTGCGAGGCGCCGGTGTCGTCGGAGAGGACGACGGTCGCCGCGTGCCCGGTGATCTCGCGCAGCAGCTTCGCGTAAGCGCGCGCCGAGTCCTGGTCGCTGGCGATGACCAGGCCGCCCGCGTCCGGGATCGCCTTGCGGACCTCCGTCAGCCGGTGGTCGGCGGCGCGCAGCACGGAGGGCATCCACTCGCCGCGCGGGTCGAGCGCGGTGCGCCACGCCTGGGAGACCGCGTCCTTGGTCATCGGCTCGCCGAGCCGCGCCTCGATCTCGTCGCCCGCCTTGGTGCGCCAGCGCATGTTGCCGCTGTACGTGAGGAATATGACGGGGCGCACGACGCCGTCGGCGAGCGCGCTGCCGTAGCCGTAGGTGTAGTCGGCGACGGAGCGGCGCACGCCGTCCGCGTCCTCGCCGTACTCCACGAACGGGATCGGGTTGGTGTCCGAGCGGAAGGGCGTGCCCGTGAGGGCGAGGCGGCGCGTGGCGGGCTCGAACGCCTCCAGGCACGCCTCGCCCCAGGAGCGGCTGTCGCCCGCGTGGTGGATCTCGTCGAGGATGACCAGCGTCTTGCGCTGCTCGACGCGGTTGCGGTGCAGCATCGGCCGGACGCCGACGCCCGCGTAGGTCACGGCGATGCCGTGGTACTCCTTGCTCAGCGGGCCCGCGCTGTACTCCGGGTCCAGCTTGATCCCGATCCGGGCCGCGGCCTCCGCCCACTGCTTCTTCAGGTGCTCGGTGGGCGCGACGACCGTGACCTGCTGCACGACGTGGTGGTGCAGCAGCCACGAGGCGAGCGTCAGCGCGAAGGTCGTCTTGCCGGCGCCGGGGGTGGCGACGGCGAGGTAGTCGCGCGGCTGCTGGTCGAGGTACGCCTCCATCGCCCCCTGCTGCCAGGCGCGCAGCTTGCCTGCCGTGCCCCAAGGGGCGCGGCCGGGGAAGGCGGGCGAGAGGTGGTGGTTCGAGGAGGGGGTGGTGGTAGTCACGGTCTCCGTCGGGGTCGGCGTCCGCGTCGGCGCTCGCAAGGGTGCGCGTATCGCGGTTCGCGTCTCACGTATCAAACGGTCAAAGCAACCGCGTCAGCCTACCCGTGCCACGACGCCCGCTTCCGGGTGAGGCACGGACCGCGGCACCGGGTGCGACTCAGCTCACACCATGTGCGTACGTCGAGTGGCCGCACCGTCACGGGGACGGTGCGCACGCGGTCACGCCGTCGCGCCGTCGGCCCGTCACGCCGTGAGCAGGACCCCCGTGTACGAGACGCCCGCGATGACCACCCACGAGCAGAGCCCCAGCGCGGCGACCCGGCCGCCCGTACGCGCGAGGGAGGGCAGGTGCACCGCGCTGCCGAGGCCGAAGAGTGCGGCGGCGAGCAGCAGTTCCTGCGCGAACTGCGCGGCGTCCAGGGCCGCGCCCGGGAGCAGCCCCGTGGTGCGGAGGGCGACCATGGCGAGGAAGCCGAGGACGAAGAGGGGCACGAGGGGCGGGCGCTTGGCGCCGGTGGTCCCGGTGCCGGACGCGGCCGGGTGCGCTTGCGCGTGCCGGTCGCGGTGCCGGTTGCGTACGGACAGCGCGACGGCCGCCACCAGTGGGGCCAGCAGCGCCACCCGCATCAGCTTGACGAGCACGGCCTGGCCCAGCGCGTGCGGCCCCGCCGTCTGCGCGGTGGCCACGACCTGCCCGACATCGTGCACCCCGGCCCCGACCCAGCGCCCGAACTGGCCCGCGTCCAGGCCCAGCGGCTGGTGCAGCAGCGGCAGTACGGCGATGGCGAGGGTGCCGCACAGCGTGACGAGGGCGACGGAGGTCGCCACGTCGCGCTCGTCGCTCTCGCGCACCTCGCTGACGGCGCCGATGGCCGAGGCGCCGCAGATCGAGTAGCCGGTCGCGATGAGCAGCGGCTGGTCTCCGGGCAGTCCGAGCCTGCGGCCGAGCCACAGCGTCCCGGCGAACGTCGCGGCCACGACGACGGCCACCATCGCGACCGTCGCCCACCCGATGCCCAGCACGTCGCCGACGCTCAGCTTGAGCCCGAGCAGCACGATGCCGACGCGCATCAGCCGCTTCCCCGCGAGGGAGAGGCCGGGGCGCGCGGGGCCCCGTACGAGGGCGCGGGTACCGGGGAGGTGCGCGGCGCCGATGCCGAGCACCACGGCGGCGGTCAGCAGGGGCACGGCGGGCACCAGCAGGTGCACGGCCGCCGCGACGGCCACCCCCGCTGCGGCGAGCGCCAGTCCGGGGAGCGGCCCGTGTCCGTGACGGGAGGCTGCGGGTTCGGGGGCTGCGGGTTCGCGGGACGCGGGTTCGCCGGGCGGGGCCTTACGGAGCGGTGCGGGGGTCGCCGCGCCCGTGCGGCGGCCGGTTCCGGGGCGCTCCCCCAGGAGCGCCATCAGCGGTCGGCCGGAAGCTCGTAGACGCGGCGGACGCTGGTGCCGAGGCGGGATATGTCGGCGCCGTAGATGTGGAGGGAGATGGCCTTCTCCTGGCAGCCGTTCCACACCCGGTGGATGTCGCCGGGCGGCGCGAACCCGCAGACGGCGCCCCGCGGATTGACGACGTCCTCGGTCGCGACGAGCCGCGCGCCGGTGCCGTCGGGCTCGGCGGGGAGCAGCCGGTAGCGGCGCTCGTGCTCCTCGCCCTGGTGGACGCCGGTCACGCACCAGGAGACGTGGTCGTGGACGGCCGTCATCTGCCCCGGCAGCCAGACCAGCGCGACGACCGAGAAGCTGCCGTCGGGCTCGGCGTGCAGCAGGTGCTGGCGGTAGTGCTCCGTGTCGCCCTCGGTCTGGCCCGGTGTGAGCAGGCCCGCCGTTCCCAGGTGCGGGGCCAGCTTCTCGCCGACGAGGTACGCCGTGACGTCCGGGGGCAGACCACGTCCGACGGCTGCGCGCACGTCCTCGACGAGGGCGCGCAGGCGCGGGCTCGTGGCGGGGGCGGTCGTGGGGTTCGTCGAAGTGGCCATGCGGGCAGATTCGCGCCGCCCGATCCATTACGTCCAACGACGATTCCTTGGCTTCCCCCTCACCCACGCTTATGCGTCCCCTCCGGCGACGGGGATCTCTAGCACCCCACGCGGTTGGCGGAGACCGTTTTCAGCTCTTCGAGGACCAGCGCCGTCGCCGGTATCTCCAGGTGCTCGCGCAGCACATACGCGGAGACCTGGCGCCGCGACGCCGGTTCCAGCGCGCGCCCCTGGACCTTCTGGTGGACGAGGAACGACAGCACGAGCCCCGGCATCATCGCGATCCCGAGCCCCTCGGCCACGAGGCTCTGGACGACGAGGTTGTCGTCCGTCGTGAAGGCGATGTCCGGCGCGAAGCCCAGCTCGGCGCACTCGTGCAGGAAGTTGGCCCGGCACCGCAGGCACCCCGCGATCCACCGCTCCTCCGCCAGCTCGCCCAGCTTGACGGCACGGCGCCGCGCCAGCGGATGCCCGGCGGGCATCAGGACGGTCAACTGGTCCTCCATCAGCGGGATCTCGACCAGCTCCTCGGGCACCTGCTCCCGCAGCCCGGGGTACGTGAACGCGAGCGTGATGTCGCACTCGCCGCCCACCACCCGCTGGAGCGAGTCCGGCGGCTCCCCCTCCTGGAGTTCGACGCGCACGCCCGGATGGTCGACGGCGAGCCTGGCCAGCGCCTCGGGCACCAGCGTGGCCCCCGCGCTGGGGAACGCGCACACCCGCACCCGCCCGGCGCGCAGCCGCGTGATCGCCGTCATCTGCTGCTGCGCGGCCGACATGCTGTCGAGGATCACCCCGGCGTGCCGGGCCAGCGCCTCCCCCGCCTCCGTCAGCCGCATGCGGCGCCCGACGCGCAGGAACAGGGGCGTGCCGACGGACCGCTCCAGCGCCTTCATCTGCTGGGTGATCGCGGGCTGGGTGTAGCCGAGGGCCCGCGCGGCGGCGGAGTAGGAACCGGCCCGCACCACTTCGTGGAACGTCCTGATGTGCCGCGAGTCGAACATGGCTGAACCATAAGCGGATTTTGGGAAGACTCAACACCTCCCCTCGGCCAGCTTTTGGATCACCGCTCCTGCCCCAGAGGCCACGGGAGCCCCATGCGTCGACGTACGCCCCCTTCCTCACCCCGGTCTTTGCTGGCAGCATCGGCCTGGCCCGTACGCGGGCGTAACCCCCCACACAACAGGCCGCGAACCGGCGGCCGAACATGAGGAGTTCTGAGTTGCGAGGCACCCCTCACATATCCAGCGTCGGCACGAGGATCACGCGGACGCGCAAGCGCACCCTCTCCATGGCAGCGGCGGCGGCGATGGCGCTGACCGCGGGCGGCCTGGGCCTCACCCAGGCGACGGCGACGACGACGGCCCCGCCCCACGCGGCGGCTGCCGAGGCCGCGCCCGACATCTCCGTCGAGAAGGTCCAGGGCCATCTGACCGAGTTGCAGAAGATCGCCGAGGCCAACGGCGGCAACCGCGCGCACGGCGAGCCCGGCTACAAGGCGTCCGTCTCCTACCTCCAGGAGAAGCTGGAGGCGGCCGGGTTCACGACACAGGTGCAGGAGTTCACCGAGGGCGGCGCGACGGGCTACAACCTCGTCGCCGACCTGCCCGGCGGCGACGAGAACAACGTCCTGATGGCGGGCGGCCACCTCGACAGCGTCACCGAGGGCCCCGGCATCAACGACAACGGCACCGGTTCCGCCACCCTCCTGGAGACGGCCCTCGCCGCCGCCGAATCCGGCTACAAGCCCACGAAGCATCTGCGGTTCGCCTGGTGGGGCGCGGAGGAGCTGGGGCTCGTCGGCAGTACGGAGTACGTCAAGAGCCTGTCGGACGACGACAAGTCGAAGATCAGCTCGTATCTGAACTTCGACATGACCGGCTCCCCGAACCCCGGCTACTTCGTCTACGACAGCGCGAACGAGCCCGAGGGCTCGGCCGACGTCCAGAAGACCCTCACCGGGTTCCTGGGCGAGGGCGGCGTCGAGGCCGAGGCGACCGACATCAACGGCCGCTCCGACCACGCCGCCTTCTCGGAGGCCGGAATCCCCAACGGCGGCATCTTCACCGGGGCCGAGGAGATCAAGACCGAGGCCCAGGCCCAGAAGTGGGGCGGCGAGGCGGGCAAGGCGTTCGACCCCTGCTACCACGCCGACTGCGACACGACGGAGAACGTCGACGAGAAGGCGCTCGACGTGAACGCGGACGCCATCGCGAAGTCGGTGTGGAAGCTGTCCGAGTGACGAAGTGACCGTCGCCCTCGTCCGCGTCCTCGTCCTCGTCCGGGGGGTCGAGGGCGTGGGCGGCGGGTGGCAGAGGTCGGAGGCGGACCGAGCCCGGCGGGTGGGTCGGCGCTCGCGTTCGGCCGGACACGCCGGCCGGTGGCGAAGGAGGGTCACATCATGGCTTCCACTCCCGCGATGAGCATGGTGAGGACCGATTCGAAGAGGATGTCCGGGGACTCGAAGGTGGATTCGGCTGCGACGCGACGCAGGTGCGGGAGTTCCCCGGCTGCGGGGTTCGGTGGCACGCCGGTCCATGCGGCCGGGTCGGAACCGGGCGGTGGCCGGTCGTGCCAGGCGTCCCAGATTTCTGCGAACCCAGAGACCTGAAGGACGGTGATCGACCAGGCCCGGTAAGCGTTCTGCGGGGAGAATCCGAGGTCGAGGAAGAACCCTACGAGGATGTCGTCGGGCCGCAGCAGGTCGGCGGAGGCGAACGGGGTCAGGTCCTCGGCACGGGCGAGCGCCAGCATCCCCGGGTGCGCGCGGTACCAGGCGCGCAGATCCCGGCAATAGGTCCGCAGACTTTCCTGCCAGCGGTCGGTGTCCAGCCGGGGCTGTGGCCGGTCGCTTTGACAAACGGCAACGATCTCCCCGAGCAGGTCACGTCGATCGGCCACGTAGTTGTAGAGGGCCCGTGGCGATACCTCAAGGCGCGTACCGACGGCGCGCATCGTGAGTTCCGCCGGCCCCGTCTCCCCCAAGATCTCCAGGGCGGCCCGAGCGATCCTCTCCCTGGTCAGAGTAGGCCGACCCTTGCGGAACTCCGGGCGCCTCCGGGCCCCGGCCGCGTGCTCGCCAGGGGGTGCCGTGAGTATCCCGGCGTCGTCTGCTTCTGCCACCGCAGCATCCTAACGAACCTTGAACTTCACAGTGCGTTGACTTTAGGGCCGGTTGCAGGTTAGGTCAGCCTTACCACGTCGGGAATGTTTCGGGAGGTTGGCATGCAGTGGTCGGCAGTCCTTGGGTACGGCCTGAGCTACGGGCTGGTGCTGAGCGTGCTGTTCACTGCGGCGGTGTTCGCCGGAGCCGCCATGAGCAGGGACTTCCTGCTGAACGACTATCCACCCGCGATCCAACGCCAGTACGGCAGACCCAAGAGCACCCGCGGCCACCGGGTGGCGTTGCTTTTCGGCGTGTTCATCTGGGCCGTCTGCGGTCTCCCCCTCATGATCGGGGCGATGATCGGCCTCAACGGCGCACTGCACGAGGGGCTGGACTTCTTGTCCGCGGCTGTCTGTGCGGCACTCGTCTTCGCCACGCTGACGGTCTGGGACCTTGTCGTCTTCGACTGGATCATCTTCGCCGGACTGCGCCCGCGCCTGCTGGTTCTTCCCGGTACCGAGGACATGGCCGAGTACCGCGACCTCCGGTTCCACCTCGGCGCCGCCCTCAAGGGCAGCCCACTGATCATCGTCGTGGGGCTGCTCACCGGAGGCATCGCCACTCTGATCGCCTGACAGCAAGAGCGGGCCGCGCTCGGACCGGGGCCAGCGGTTGATCCGGGCCATGAGTTCCCGGTTCGCGGCACGTGCGGCTTCGAGGCCCTCGTCCCGTTCCGCGAGTCCCGTACGCGGTCACTTGCGCGGCCCCGTACGCGGTCACTTGCGCAGGCGGCCCGCGACCCCGATGCCCAGCGCCGCCACGGCCGTCGACAGGACGTAGACCGCGACGAACGCCGCCGGCTGGGGCCCGCCGCCGCCCGAAGCGGCGTGCGCGGCGGCCTCGGAAGCGGAAGGGGAAGCGGAGGCGGTGGCGGAGTGCGCCGTGCCGGCCGCGCCGCCGCCGAAGGCGGCGAACGCGGCGCCGGTGGCCGCGAGCAGCACGACGTTGGAGAGACTGTCGGACATCTGGAGCGAGGACGAGTTCTTGCCGGTCTCCTCGGGCGCGGAGAGCTGGAGGAGCAGCACGCTGGTGGACGAGATCACCAGGCCCATCCCGTAGCAGCCCACCGCCATGGCGACGGCCAGCGTCCACACGGGAACGCCGTCGGCCAGTACGGCGGGCGTGTACGCGATCGACGCGGTCACCAGCACCATCCCGAACCGCGTCAGTCGCTCCCTGTGCGGCGTGAGCCGGGGCCGCGACTGGGTGAACGAGCCCAGGGCCCAGGTGGCGCCGCCCGCGGCGAGGGTCAGCCCGGCCAGGGTCACCGACAGGCCGCGCTGGGTCACGAGCATGAGCGGGATGAAGCTCTCGGCCACGACGTAGGCACCCGCCGCCATGCCGCGCAGCAGGACGACGGCGGGCAGGCCGCGCGCGGCACGGTAGGTGCCGGGCGGGAGCAGCCGGAGCACGGCGGGCACGAGCAGCACGGCGCCGATGACCACGGGGCCGAGGGAGAGGAGCGTCAGCTCCTGCGCCCCGTACTGGATCAGCCCGGCGCCCGCGGCCACGGCGAACGCCAGCCGTATTCGCCCCCGGGCCCGCGGGCTCCCGCCCACGGCGCCTGTCGCGGTGCTCGCGGTGGCGCGGCGCAGCGTGGGGAGCATGACCGCGAGCGGGAGCAGGACGAGCACGGGGATGCCGAGGAACACCCAGCGCCAGCCCAGCTGCTGGGTGACGGTGCCGGAGATGAGGGGCCCGACGACGGACGGCACCACCCAGGCCGCCGCGAAGGACGCCATGACCGTGGGCCGCAGCCGCTCGGGGTAGGCGCGGCTGACGGTGACGTAGAGGGCCACGATCACCAGCCCGCCGCCTATGCCCTGCGCGGCGCGGCCGAGGACGAAGACCCACATCGCGGTGGCCGTACCGGACAGCAGCAGACCGGCGGCGAACGCCGCGATCCCGGTGCCGAGCGGGGCGAGCGGCCCGCTCCTGTCGTTCCACTGTCCTGAGACGACCATGCCGAGGAGGCTGGTGGTGAAGTACGCGGAGAAGGCGAAGGCATAGACGGAGATCCCGTTCAGCTCCTGCGCCGCGACGGGCATGGCCGTGCCGACGGCCGTCGCCTCGAAGGCGATGAGGAGGACGACGGAGACGATGCCGAGCGTCAGCGCGCGATAGCTGCGGCTGAGCACGGTCTCCTGGCCGACCGGGTCCGGGGTCGGGCCCGGAAGCGGATCCGGAACCTCCGGGACCGTCGGCACGCCCTCGATGTCGCCCTTGCTCGCGGAATCGACGGGCCCTTCCCCGCCGTCCACGGTGTGCTTCGCGTCGGCACCCACATCCTCAAATGCACCCATGAGGCTTACGGTAAGTGCCGAAAACCGCGTTGGCCCCTGTCGGGGGACGGTGATCGCCTCATCCGCTGGGCCTACGTCCCGACGTGCGTCCCGATGGCGGACGGCGTCCTTCGGGGCAAGTGGGGCAGGCTGGAAGACATGCCCCACTTCTCCTCGTACGACGGAGCCGAACTCGCCTACCGCGTCCTCGGCGACACCTCGGACCACCCCGACGCGCTCACCCGACCGGCCCTGGTCTGCCTCGCGGGCGGCCCGGCGCGCGACGCGGAGTACCTGGGCGACCTCGGCGGACTCAGCGCACACCGTCGGCTGATCGTCCCGGACGCGCGGGGCACGGGCGCTTCCCCCGCTGCGGCCGACCCCGTCGCGTACGCGTTCCCGCACCTGGCCGAGGACGTCGAAGCCCTGCGCACACACCTGGGCCTGGAGCGCTTCGCCCTGCTCGCCCACGACGCGGCGACGGCCACGGCCCAGGCGTACGCGGCCAGCCACCCGGAAGCCCTCAGCCACCTCGTCCTGCTGAACCCCGGCTCACGCCTCCAGGGCGAACTCCCGGACGACGCCCGCGAGATCTTCGAGTCCCGCGCGGCCGACGAGGACTGGTGGGAGGAGGCGTACGTCGCCGTCCAGCTCCTCCAGCGCGCCGACGACCTCGACGAGATCCGGCGGCTGCTGCTGCGGGCCGCGCCCATGGCGTACGGCACGTGGGGCGCGGAGCAACGGGCCCACGCGGAGTCCGAGGGCGAACAGCTCAACCCCGTCCCCCGCGCGGGCTTCTGGCAGGGCGTCGACGACCCCACCCGTCTGGCCCTCCTGGAACGCCTGAGCGCCGTGAAGGCGCCCGTCCTCGTCGTCACGGGCGCCCTCGACGCGGTCACCGGCACCCACGCGGGCGACGCGGTCGCCTCCTCCTTCCCCCACGCCCGGGTCCACCTCCTGCCCGGAGTGGGCCACTATCCGTGGGTGGACGCGCCCGAGGCGCTGGTGGAGGCGGTGGAGGACTTCCTGCGGACGTAGCAGCCGCTCAGGCGCGCCGCCGCATGACCACAACGCCCGCGACCACCGCCCCGACGACGACCACTCCCCCGACCCCATAGCCGATCCACTGCCCGATGGACGTCCCACCGTCTCCCCCGGACGCGGCAGCGGCCTGATCCGCCCCGGAACCCTTCCCGTCCTTCTCCGCCCCACCGGACTTGTCGCCCTCGTAGTAAGGACCGGGCAACGGATTGGTCTTCGGGTCCCCGGGGTCGCCAGGCTCGGCAAGCGCGATCCTGGGCCGCACGGCCCCGTACCCCACGTAGTCGGTCCGCTTCTTCCCGCTCTTGGCCCCACCAGCGGTATTCACCAGAACACGGGTGACCTGGTTCGCGGTCCAGTCGGGGTGCTCAGCCCAAATCAACGCGGCGGAGGCGGAGGCGATGGCGGTGGCGTGGCTGGTGCCGTGGCCTTTGCAGTAGCCCTCGCCCTTGGCGCACCCGTAGATCATCTGGTCGCCGGGGGCCGCAAGGTCCACCTGGGACCCATGCTGTGACTCGCTCGTAGCCTGGCTGTCCTTGCCGATGGCGCTGACGCCGATGACACCCGGTACCGCCGCTGGATACTCGACCTGGTTCAGGTCGTCCCCACTGTTCCCGACAGCAGCAAAGATGATCTTCCCCTTGGCCAGGGCATAGTTCACCGCCTTGGTGAATGCCGCCGACTCGCCCTCCGCCCCCATGGAGACGTTGATGACCTTGGCATCGGAATCAGCGGCATACCGAATAGCCTGCGAAATCCGCTTGGCGAACGCCTCTTCGACCTCTGCCTGATTACCCAGGCCGTCGACGTTCTGACTGATTCGGATAGGGAGGATCTTCGACTCCGGCGCCAGGCCGTAAGTCCCTTGCTCCTCCCCCGCTTTGCCTGTCCCGGCGATCAAGGCGCCCATTCCGGTCCCGTGCCCACGGCTGTCCGTGCGGCCGTCCCCGGACCCCTTCTCGAAATTCCGGCCAGGGACGACCTGTCCCTTCAGATCCGGAAGAGAAGCATCGACACCTGAGTCGATTACCGCGACAGTGACGCCCTCGCCCTTACTGGTCTTCCACATCTCCTCGGCGTGCATCGCGTCCAGATGCCACTGCTGGGACCGCACGCTCTCCGCATGAGCAGGTGTCGCGGCCATACCAACGAGCAATACGCCGAGGCACCCGACGGCGGCCTTTTTCAGCCGCCCCGAGCGGAGATCCGTGCGTCCCATGCGTTCCTCTGACTCTCTTCCTGCGTGTTCAGTCGACAACCGGAGGGGCAGCCCGCTGGCTCCTCGGCTGCTGCCACGTCTCTTCGTCCTCGACGAGGTAATCGGGCCGCTCCCCGTTCTCCTCGCGCCGCTCCCCCGGCTTGCGCGGACCGCCAGGCCCACGGGTGAGCCCCGTACCGCCAGGCGTGAAGGGACGTCCCACGGCCGCACCGGGGCGAGGCTGTGAACCCCCGACCGTGCCGCCTGGACGCGTGGCGAGAGGACGCCCGCCGACAACACCGGACTTGTTACCACCGGGACCGCCCATGCCGGGAGCGCCCGGCCTGCCGCCCATCGCGCCACGCCCCTGCTGTCCGGCCTCACCGCCCACGACCGTGCCACGGGGCAGACCACGCGTCGGCTGTCCGTTGTTCGGGGTGCCGGGCCGACCGCCGTAGATCCCATTGCCGTCGCCCGGCATACGAACGCCGGGTCGCGACTGGCCAGGGGTCATCGGGGAGCGCCCCGTGCCCGTGCTGGGCGCGGTGGGACGCCCGGGTGTCACGGGACCGGTCCGCGACGTGCCAGGAGGCCCCGTCACCGGCTTGGCGAACGGGGAGCGCGGCGAAGGCGTCGGCACACCCGGAACGGGCATCGGGCTGACAGGCGACGGCGGGTTGCTGGGACCGTTCGGCGTCGGGGACACGGGCGACGTGGTCGGAGGGTGCGGTGCGGTGACGCCCCCGTCGATGTTCGTGCCTACCTGATGGTCGGGCCCGGTGACCGGCGCCGTCGGCGATTCCGTGCTGCCGTTCGTGACGGAAGCCACTCCAGGACCGGACGTTCGCTGCCCCGGCCCGCCCCCTCCGGGCGCCGATTCAGAGCCGTGCTCCCACGCCGGAGGCTTCGGCGGCATCATGTCTTTCGGAATCGGCGGAAACGTCGGCGGCTCGGAGGCGTTCATCACCATCGACGACATCGAGTACGACTGCGCCAGCTTCCGCATCTGCCGCACCGCTTCGCCGTGGTCGTCGTTGAGCTTGCTCTGCGCGTCGTACGCGGACGACTGCGAAGGGCCAGCCAGGACGCTGTTCGACCCGGGCGGGTCCGGCTGACGGCTGGAAAGGCTCAGCAATCCGGCCGGGTTGTGCTTCAGGTACTCGTCGAGGGTGGCTTTCGAGGACGCCGAGTACTTCGGCATGTCCCGCTTCACCTCGCGCAGTGTCTGCGCCGCGTTCCGCAGGTTCTCGCCGGAGTTCTTGCTCATATCGGCCAGGCTCAGGGTCGCGCTGGACATCTGGATGACCCACGTGCGGAACGAATCGCCGCCCTCGCTGTCCCAGTCGACCTTGTCCTTGCTCCGCTTGAGGTCGTCGCCGATCTCCTCGATCGTCTTGGCGGCCTTGACGAGCTTGGCACCGAGCCGCTCGGCCTTGTCCGGGTCGGCGCTCTCGATCATCTTTTCCATGTCCGGGTGACCCTTGGACTCGAAGTCCGTCTCCACGAACAGGTCCTGGATCATGCGGGCCGGATTGAACCAGGAGAGGCCGCCGTCCCCGTCGGTGCTACCCATCGCTCCCCGTGCTCCCGTCTTCTCGTCCTGCACACGCCACGAAGCTCATGTCACATGGAAGTGCCGTGGTCACCGGGCTTCTCCTTCTCCTGGTCACCCTTGCCTTCGCCGCCCTTGGGCTCGTCCTTGTCCGCGTACGGGTCGCGTTTCGGGTCGTAGTGGCGCTGGAGGTCGGACTGGATCTGCCACATGCGGCGCTGCGTGTCGAGGTCGATGTCGGTGTAGCCCCGGTGGGAGTGCTGCATCGCGATGGTCAGGCCGTCGATCTGGCCCGAGAGGAGGCGGGAGAGGGTCTCCAACTGGTCGTGGACCGTCTCGTAGGCGGTGTAGAGGCCGTGGGCCTCGCCGAAGCCCGTGCCCAGGTTGTTCGGGGCAATCCGGTCCCGGCCGATGCGCGTCGGCTCGGCCTCGGACTCCTTCAGTTCGTCGAGCAGCCTGTCCACCCGCTTTTTGAACCCCTGGAGGGATTCGAGCCCGGTCTTCAGCGCACCCGCCGTACCGGGCAGCCGTCCTTTTTCCGCGGCGGCGCGGCCCGCCTCGTCGTCCGGGACCCCCATGTCCATCCTCCCCGTTCACCGGCTGCGAGCCGGTCACACATCATCCAGCACACGTGTCACTACGTACACGTTGATCACCACCGTAGTGACCGCCACTGACAGCCCGCCACCGGCCCGGTCAGTCTCTATCGGACCGCAACAACAGGCCACGTGGCAGGTTTTCGGCCATCGTCCCCGACGATGGCCGACAGCGTCACCCCTGGACCTGGACCACGGCCGCCTGGGGCCGGATCGGGAGGCGGTTCACGGGGCGGCCCGTGGCCGAGCGGACCGCGGAAGCGACCGCGGCCGGGGAGACGACGACCGGGATCGCGGACGCGGCCTTCGCGCCGAACGGCGCCACCACGTCCCGTTCCTCGACCAGCTTGACGATGCGGATGTCCGGCGCGTCCAGCGCCGTCGGCAGCGCGTACGCCGTGAGGTCGGGGTGCCGCACGACGCCGCGCGCGACGCGCAGGTGCTCCGTCAGCGCCGCGCCGACCCCCTGGGTGACGCCCGCCTCGATGCGCGCCCGCAACTGGCGGGGGTTCAGCACCCGGCCCACGTCCTGCGCCACGCACATCTCCACGACCCGCACCGAGCCCAGCTCGACGTCGACGTCCACGACGGCCCGTACCGCGGCGAAGGCCAGGCCCACGAACGCGTCGCCCTGGCCCGTCTCGTCCAGGGGCTCGGTCGGGTGGGGGCGGCACTGGGCCGTGGCCCACAGTTCCTTGCCCTCCAGGGCCTCGGCGACGGTGGTGGACAGGACGCCGTCGTACGACGTGATCTTGCCGTCGGCGATCGACAGCAGCTCCGTCGACATCCCGAACTTCGCCGCAAGGGGCTGGAGGAGCTGCGTGCGCACCATCTTCGCCGCGCGTTCCACCGCGCCGCCCGAGACCCAGGTGTGACGGCCCCGCGCCGCCGCGCCCGCCGGGGGCTGGTCGGTGTCCACCGAGGCGACGTGCACCTCGTCGATGCCGAGCGTCTCCTGGACGATCTGGCGGGCCAGCGTCGAGAAGCCCTGCCCCGTCTCGACGGCGGCGCACATGACCGTCGCCACGGAGCCGCTGACCTTGACCGTGGCCGTGGACACCTCGTCCGCGCCCTCGGCGCCCAGCATGTGGACCATGCCCAGCGCGTAGCCGACGCCCCGGCGCACCGCCGAAGGCTCGCCCGCGCCCTCCGGGCCGCCGGGCAGCAGCCAGTCGCGCTCGGGTCCGTCCTTGGGCAGCGCCGGCAGCGGCTCGTCGCGTACGGCTTGCAGCAGTTCGGCGACGGGCGCGGGGCAGGTGACCGTCTGGCCCGTGGGCAGGAGGTCGCCGGTGGCCATCGCGTTGCGCATGCGCAGCTCGGCCGGTTCCATGCCCAGCTTCGCGGCCAGCTTGTCCATCTGGCCCTCGTACGCCGCGCACACCTGCATCGCGCCCTCGCCGCGCACATGTCCCGAGGGCGGGTTGTTCGTGCGAACGGCCCAGCCGTCGATCACCGCGTGCGGGACGACGTAGGGGCCTGCGGCGAAGGAGACGGCGGCGGCGAGCGCGTCGGCCGAGGTGTCGGCGTAGGCGCCCGCGTCGAGCAGGATCTGCGCCTCGACCTTCAGCAGTTTGCCCTCGGCGTCCGCGTGGTGGCGGTAGCGGAGCAGGGTGGGGTGCCGGTGCGCGTGGCCCAGGAAGGACTCCTCGCGGGTGGCCGCCATCTTCACGGGGCAGCCGGTCTTCATCGCGAGCAGCCCGAGCGGCACCTGCATGCCGGTGTCCTCGCGGTCGCCCATCGCACCGGGCACCCCGGTCACGACGATCTTGACCTGCTCGGGGGCAAGACCGAAGCAGGCGGCGGCCAGGTTCCGGTCGGTGTGCGGGTCGGTCGAGGCGGTGTAGATCTCCACGCCGCCGTCGGGGCGCGGCACCGCGAGCCCAGCCTCGGCGCCGATGGGCGCCGGGTCCTGGCGGCCGATGCGGTACAGGCCCTCGACCACGATCTCCCCGGTGATGTCCGGGTCGCCGTAGCGGAGCGGGATATGGCGGATGAGATTGCCGTCGGGGTGGAGGGGCTCCGACTCGAAGGACTTCTCCGGGTCGGTGACGGCCTCCAGCACCTCGTACTCGACGGCGATGGCCGCCGCCGCGAGCCGCGCCGCGTCGGGGTGGTCGGCGGCGACGGCCGCGATCGGCTCTCCGTAGTAGCGCACCATGTCCCGCGCGAACGCGGGCTGGTCGGCGACGCGGCGCCCGTGGCTCGCGTCCCCGGGGACGTCGAGATGGGTGACGACGGCCCGTACGCCCGGCATCGACTCCGCCGCCGACACGTCGAGCGAGGTGATCCGCGCGTGCGGGTGCGGCGCCCGCAGGATCGCCGCCCACAGCAGGCCCTCGGCCCACAGGTCGGCCGCGTACGGGAAGGTGCCCTCGGTCTTGGCCGGGGCGTCGAGGGAGGGGACGGAGGCGCCGAGGCCGTGCGCCTCGGGGGCCGCGCCGAGCGAGGCCGAGGGCAGCGGAGTGCCTCCGGCGGGCGTTCCCCCCGTGGGGGTGCCCCCGGCCGGTGTGGCCGTCGTCGCGGCGCCGAAGCCGTCAGCCGTGTCCGTCATGCCGCCGCCCTTCCGTGTGTGCCGCCGTGGGTGCGGGTGCGGGTGCGCGCTCCGCTGTACGTGGAGACGTACGTGCCGCCGTACGTGTCGCCGTAGGCGCCGGTCGCCGGGGCGTCCGTGCGGGCGCGGCCCGCGTCCTGCCGTGTCACGCTCCGCCTCCGTCGGGGAAGTGCGCGCCTCCCGTGCCGGGGCCCGCCTGGTGGGGGATCTGCGGCGCGGGACCGCCGTGGCCGTCCTGGCCTCCCTGGCCCTGGTACGGGCCGTGCTCGTGCTCGTGGCCGTGCCCGGCGTACTGGCCCTGGTCCTGACCGTGGCCCTGGCCGTGGTCGTGGGCCTCCGCCTCTTCCCTGGCCGCCTTCGCCTCGCGCTCGTCCACGACCGTCCGTACGGCGTCCAGCACCCCGCGGTAGCCGGAGCAGCGGCAGAGGTTGCCGCTGATCGCCTGGCGGGTCTCCAGCTCGCTGGGGGCGTGGTTGCCCTCCAGCAGGTCGTGCACCGTCATCGCGAGGCCCGGCACGCAGAAGCCGCACTGCACGGCGCCCGAGCAGGCGAGCGCGCGCTGCACGTCGGAGGGTGCGCCGTCCGTGGCGAGGCCCTCGACCGTACGGATCTCGCTGCCGGCCGATGTCGCGGCGGGCACCAGGCAGGAGGCGACGAGGCGCCCGTCGACCTGCACGGAGCAGGCACCGCACTCGCCCTGCGAGCAGCCGTCCTTGGCACCCGCGAGACCGAGGCGCTCGCGCAGCACGTAGAGGAGCGACTCGCCGATCCAGGCGTCGGTGACGGGCCTGTCCACGCCGTTGACGTGGAGGACGTAGGAGGTGTGCGGGTGTTCGTCGTCGAGCGCGGGCACGGCGTCGTGGACGAGGGGCTGCTCGTCCTCCTCCGGCGCGGTGGGCGCGGTCGGCGCGGGGGGCTCCTCGCCGGTCGCGGCCGCGGACTGCTCCACCTCGGAGACGGCCGCTTCCGGTTCCGGTACGTCCTGCTCCGCCGCTTCCGGTTCGGGCGCGGTGGCGGACGCGACGGGCGCTTCCTGCGCGGGTACGGGCGCCTCCTGGGGCGGCGTGTTCGCCGTGTCCGGTGCGTCCGACGCGTCCTGCGCGGACTCCTCGGGCTCCGGGGCTCCCTCGGGGGCCGCCGACGACGTGTCCGCCGCCCCCTCCTCGACGGGAGTCACGGGGTGCTCGGCGTGCCGCTCGGCGTCCAAGGGGGCCGAGGGTTCCGTTCCGACGGGCGCGCCGGGCTCCGTTCCCGTTTCGGCCGGGGGAAGCGGCTGCTGCGGATGCGGCGGCTGCTCGTCACCAGGCACGGGGACGGGGGCGGGCACGCCGCCGCCCCAGTCCGCGCCGCTCACGGGCGCGGCACCGGGCACGGCCGAGGCGCCCTGGTAGCCGTGCGCGTCCGGGCGGGTCGGGTCGCTCGACCACGCCTCGCCGACCGCGTGTTCGGGCACGGCGGGAGCGGGCGACGAGGTCGGTACGGAGGGGGTCCAGGGGATGCCGGGTCCAGCGGGGGGCCCGGTGGGAGCGCCCGGAGCGCCGACGGCCGCGTACGGGTCGGCGACGGGGCCGTGCCCGGGGTCGGGCGCCACCTCGGTGCCAGGCCCCGAGCCGGAACCGGAATCCGGTCCGGGGTCCGAAGCGGAACCCGAAGCGGAAGCGGAACCCGGGTCCGGCGCCGCGTCAGGCGCCGTCGTCTCGGCCGGGCGCTGGCCCTGCTCCTGGCCCGCGCCGTCCGCGCCCGCCTCCGTACCCGCGTCCTGCGCCGGGGGCATGGGCTGCGGCGCGGTCCCCGGGGGCCCGGCTGCGGCGTCGTCACCGGCCGGTCCCGCCTCGTACCGCACCTGACGGCGCGCGTGCGCCTCCGCGAGCTGCGACGGGTCGGGGCCGCCCGGCTGCTGCGGAGCGGTGGAGACACCCTCGGGCGGGGTGCCGCCGCCCGTGCCGAGCGGGCGGCGCGTGCGCGCCTCGTGGGAACCCGCGAGCGCGGCGGCCGCACCCTGGCCCATGGCCGCGGCCACGGAGCCCGCACCCGCGGCCCCGTGCGCCTCCGCCCGAGGCTGCTGGGACTGCTGAGGCTGCTGGGACTGCTGAGGCTGCTGGGGCTGTCCCGGCTGCTCGTGGTGCGGCTGCTGTCCGTAGTGCGGCTGCGCCTGCTGCTGCTCGTGCTGGTACGGCGACGGTTCTTGCGCCTGCGGCGCCTGCTGCTGGTACGGCTGCGAGGGCTGGTACGGCAGCGACCAGTGCCCCGTCGCCGCCGGGTCCGTCGTCGCCCCGAACGTCAACGGCGACCCGCCGGAGCCGGAGCCCGTCTCGGCGCCCGGACCCGCGTACTGCGCGCCCGCGTAGCCCTCGGCGCCCTGACCGCCGGGCGCACCGGGGCCGTTCGCGTACTCGACGTGACCCGCCGGGCTGCCGTAGTCCGCGCCGCCCATGCCGCCCGCACCCATGCCGGACGGGCCCAGGTCGGCGGCACCCGGATCGGCGGAGCCCGCGCCGGGGTGCGGCGAGGGGTCTATCGGGGGCGGGGTGTAGCCGCCCTGTCCTGTGCCGGGCGCGGCGAGCGGGTCGGCGTACGGACCGGCCGTCGGGTCGTCGGGGAAGCCGTTCGCGGGGAGCTGGACGAACCCGGTGGCGTCGGCGTCGTAGTCGGTGCCCCAGCTCACCATCGGCGTCGGCGCGTACGTCCCGGCACCGCCCTGGCCCTGGTGCTGGCCCTGCCCGTAACCGTGCCCGTTCCCGTAGCCGTGCCCGCCGTCTTCGGCCCGGCCACCGGTGTCGTAACCCTGGCCGTTGGTGTCGTATCCGCGGCCGTTCGTGTCGTAGCCCTGACCGTTGTCGTGACCGTGCCCGTGCCCGTGGCCGTTTCCGTACCCGGCGTCGTGGCCGTTGCCGTGACCGTTGCTCATGAGAGTGCCCTCCCGAGTCCTCGGCGGGCCAATGTGGCCACCGTACGCCGCAAGTGCAGCGCCGCGGGCGGAAGTGCGGGAGCCTCCCCGCCCTCCTCGGCGGGCGCGGGGTCCGGGATGCAGGCCATGGCGACGTAGTCGCCGAAGGCGTGCAGCGCCTCCCGCGCCAGGCCGCGCTGCCCGTCCCAGTCGATCAGGGAGGCGATCCAGCGCTCGGCCTCCAGCGGGCGCAGCGGCATCGGCGCGACGGCGCCGACCGCGCAGCGCACCCCGCGCCGCGCCGGGTCCAGCACCACGGCGACCGAGGCGAGCGCGCGCGCCGGGCCGGTGCGCCCCGTGGACTTCAGGAAGGTCTGCGGCGCGTGCAGCAGCGGCACCCGCACAAAACCGACGATCTCGCCCGGGCTCAGCATCTCGACGCCCGCCAGCAGATGGCTGACCGGAATCTCGCGCCTGGCGCCCTCGGCCCCCGCGATGACGAGCGTGGCCTCCAGCGCGGCGAGCACGGGCAGCGTGTCACCCGTAGGGGCCGCGCTGACGATGTTGCCGCCGAGCGTGCCCGCGTTGCGGATCTGGGGCGGGCCCGCGGCGCGGGCGCTGGCCGCGAGCGCCGGGATGAGCGCGGCGAAGTCGGGACGGCCCATGCGCGCGAGGGTCAGGCCCGCGCCGAGCAGGGCGTGTCCGTCGAGGTACTGCCAGCCGCGGATCTCGCTGATCCGGCCGAGGCCGACGAGCGCCGCCGGGCGGAGCTGACCGGAGTTCACGCCTGTCATCAGGTCGGTGCCGCCCGCGACAGGCACCGCCGCGGGCACGGCTTCGAGCGCCGCCACGGCCTCGTCGAGCGTGGCCGGCAGCATGACGGACGGCACGGCCCGTGTTTCCTGCGGCGCATGCTGTGCGTGCGTGCTCAATCCCGCTGCCCCTTCCCCGATCGCCCCGGCTGCCGTGCCCGTACGGTACGTGCTCACAGCCCGGACGTGGCAACTCTGGCACATCTCACGGGCCCGCTGACGCGAGGGTCCGGGAAGGGTGGATCCGTCGCTGAGGTCGCGCTCGCCCGTGTCGTCCCTACTGTCCAGCTCGCCCGTCTCGTCACGGTCGTCGGTCTCGCGCGGCGCGTCGGCCGGACCGGGCAGGGCGTCCCGTCGGCCCGAACTCCCGCCCGCCGCCGGGCGTCAGGGCCCGCGCGCCGGGCTGACCGGCACCGCCCTGGCCCGCGCCCACGCCCGCTC